>DASQHV010000205.1:0-7964 GCA_035631915.1 Candidatus Acidiferrales bacterium
GGCGTAAGCTCGCAGACGTTGCAATCGACACGACGGCCCGCGAGCTCGCGATGCTGGGGGTGGCGATGATGCGCGAGGGCGATCCCCGGTACGCGCGCCGATGTTACCGCGCGTCGCTGCGCCATCGACCGCTGACGTTGAAGACTTATCTCCGGCTCGGGTGGGCCATGCTTCCGTCCAAGATTGAGCAGCGGCTCTCCCCGATCCTGGCGCCGCGGCTGCGGCGGGGCCTCACTGGTCGCCCCATTCAACGACTTGCGGATCGCCCGCAATCATGAGCCGGATCGATCGTAGTGATGTTAGATCTCGGCGTCAGCACTAAAGAAGAGAAACGGCTCTTGCCGCTGCATAATTGCCGCGGCAAGAGCCGTGAGAAGCAACTGTCAGTGGTTAGTTCCGCTCGCGCCCTTTAGGCGGCGTTGACGATTTCGTCCTCCGGATATGCCGGCAAGCCGAACTCCGGTACATCGAGACCCTCGAGTTCGACCTCCTTCGATACGCGCATCGATTTCACAGCATTGACCGCCGAGAAGACGATGTACGTAAACCCGAACGCGTAGATCGCGCACAGCGTGGCGCCGCCAAGCTGCATGATAAACTGGCTGAAGTCGCCATGGAGCAGGCCGGTGACTCCCTGTCCCGCCTTGCCCAGGTAAGACGCCGCACCGACGCCGTTCCAGCCCGCGCCGTAGGTGCCGTCCGCAAAGATACCGACGCTGACCGCCCCGAACCATCCGCAATAGCCGTGGACCGAGATTGCGCCGCACGGGTCATCGACCTTGATCACTCGCTCGTTGAAGAGCACGCCCAGGTCAACGAGGATGCCCGCGATGAGCCCGATAATGACGGCCGAGTTCGGCGACACGAAAGCGCAAGGGGCGGTAATCGCGACCAAGCCCGCCAGCATCCCGTTGCAAGCCATCGTGACGTCCGGCTTGCCGAACATGTAGTGCCACAGGAACATCGCCGACGCGGCGCCTGCCACTGCCGCCAGGTTGGTGTTTACCGCGACCACAGAAATCCGCAGATCGCTCGCGCCCAAGGTCGAGCCGGGGTTGAAACCCATCCATCCGAACAACAGGATGAAGGTGCCGGTGACGACGTAGACCAGATTGTGGGCGGGGAACGCGTGGGGCTTGCCGTCGCGCCCGTATTTTCCGATCCGGGGACCCAGGATGACCGCCAGTGCCATCGCGCAGAAGCCGCCGACTGCGTGAACCACCGTTGACCCGGCGAAATCTACATAGCCATGACCGAGACCCATCGTGTTGCCCAGCTGCGAGAGCCAACCGCCACCCCAGACCCAGCAGCCGAACATCGGATACAGGATTGCGCCGACGAAGAGCTCGCAGAGCAGAAAAGCGCCAAAGGTTATTCGCTCGCAGATGGCGCCGACGATGATGTACCCGGCGGTCTCCATGAACACGACTTCGAACAGCGTCAAGCACATGCTGCCGGCGTCATAGGCGGGGCCGCTCAGGAAAAAGCCCCTGCCCCCGAGAAATCCCCACGAGCCGCTCCCGATCAGGAAATGGTTCAGGGTCGGCGTGCCCCCCAAGTTCGCCGGAGCGGCATTGATCGCCGCAGCGCCGAACTGGAAGGCGAATCCGCATACGTAGTAGGCCAGAAAGGCAAAGACGTAGGCCGCGAAATTCAGCATCATCAGATGGCCGGCGTTCTTCTTGCGCACCAGCCCGCACGTGAGCAGCGCAAACCCAGCCTGCATGAATAGCACGAGGTAGCCGGTCAGCAGCGTCCACGAGAAGTTGGTCGAGATGCGCAGATGGCCGACGTTGTCGGCGAGCTTCAATGCCAGCGGCTCTTTGGCCGCCTGCGCTTGATACTCGTCGAACGCCTGCTTGTTCTTGGCGTAGTCGGGAGACGTTTTGTCCGTCGGCTCCGTCACGACAAACGCCGTCCCGCCCGCGTCGGAGGTGATGCCCTTGTCGCCGGTGGCGATACCGGCGGGGTCGGGCTGCGGCTCGTCGGCGCGGGCAACGATCACCGGCCCGATAAGCCACTGTGCCAGCACTATTGCGACGACTGCCCTTAGCAGCCACCTTCTTGGATGTCTTGCAGAGACGCGGGCCATTTAGAAACTCCTCCTACGCTTTTTGGCAGCGCCAGGTGCGCCGGAATTTGTTGGGAATCGTCGAAATCAGATCGCGTCGCGACCTCGTTCTCCAGTTCTGATGCGCATCACATCGTCAAGCGAGCTCACGAAAATCTTGCCGTCGCCGATTTTTCCCGTGCGGGCACTGTCGGCGATCGACTTGACCACCGGCTCCACCAAGTCGTCGACCACTACGACGACAATCATGAGCTTGGGCAGGAAATCGACGGTGTACTCGGTACCGCGATACATCTCGGTGTGGCCCTTCTGACGGCCGAAGCCTTTGACCTCCGACACCGTGAGGCCAGTCACCCCCAACGCGTGCAGCGCGTCCTTGACCTCGTCGAGCTTGGACGGTTTGATTATTGCCTCAACGCGTTTCATCCTTTTGCCGTCTCCTTTGTTTTGAGAACCGCCCTTGCCCCCAACCGATCGCTTTGATGGAGTCGCACTTCACGACTTAAGACCGAGCCCCAAAGGCGGAATGCAATTGACGTGCTAGAAGCTGGATTTGCCGTGCATCAAGACTCGCAAGATGATCGGAGTGGCAGCGGACTCGATGAAGATGATGCGGTGCTCGTTTCGTCGGCACCTGCTTCCCATTCGGGCAGCTACTGCAGGTATCTCTGTCTGATCCGCGGGCGCAGGCAGGGGTAATGGACCGACTTGCGCTTTTTGGACTGTTCGCCGTGACCGCGATGCTGCTCTGCTATGCGCTGGAGGATCGCAGCCCGTGGTTTGTGCTCGCGTTCGCCGGGGCGTGCGCACTCGGATCGCTATACGGATTCCTGCAAGGCGCCTGGCCGTTTGGGTTGGTCGAGGCTATCTGGTCGGTCGTGGCGGCGCGACGCTGGAGCCGCATCGGCAGGTCGGCGAGCGTGTCGAGCGACTAGAGAAAGCGCCGCGCCGCTCGCCGACCGGGCTAGAACTGGCTCATCGACAGCGTGTTGCCGTCGGGATCCTTGAACCAGCAGACCCCGGCAGTCGAGTCCGGCGGCGTCCAGATCCCGGCATCATCCTGCGGCAGTTCTTTGTAGCGCTCGAACTTGACGCCCTTCTTCGAGAGCTCCGCCACTTTCGACTTGATATCGGCGACCGCCCACCCCAGAGCGGTGAACGGAAGCGGCGTGAACTCCTTGACCTTCTGAATGTGAAGCCGGGTCCCGCCGGCCATGAACACGATCGCGAACCAGGCGTCCTCGACGAGTTTGAGGCCCAGCACGTCGCGGTAAAACGCCTTCGCGCGTTCGGGTTGGGTCGTCGCGATCATTGCCACTACTTTGGAATCTCCAAGCATTGAAAATACCTCCGCAGAGCAACTTGTAGCGTTTTGGTCGACGGCAGTCTTGCGCTAGATTGCCAATCAATGTCGAAAAAGCGCCACTGGTTTTTTGACTCCCGCAAGTACCAGGTCCGTACCGCAACCGTGCCCGAGTATGCCGACGGCCACGTTATCAAGCCGCACTCGCATCCGTGGCATCAGCTGGTCTACGCCACACAAGGCGTGATGACGGTGCGAACGCCCGAGGGCAGTTGGGTCGTGCCGCCGAATCGCGGCGTCTGGGTTCCCGCGCGCACGCGGCACTCGATCCGGATGTCCGGGCCGGTCTCGATGCGCACGCTGTACCTGCTGCCCCGGCTGAGTGCGACGCTGCCCGACCGATGCCGCGTGGTCGGAATCTCGTCGCTGCTGCGCGAGCTGATACTGCGCGTCGTCGAGCTTGGCGGCCTCAACTCCCGCATCGCGGCGCATGCGCATCTGCTGGCCGTTTTGCGGGATCACCTGCTGCTGATGGAATCCGACGCGTTGCACCTGCCGATGCCGCGCGACGTGCGGGCGAGGCGAATCGTGGCGATGCTCCAGGAGCGGCCCTCTGACGAGAGGTCGCTCGGCGAGCTGACGCGAACCGCGGGCGCCAGCAAGCGGACCGTCGAGCGCATCTTCAAGCTCGAAACCGGGCTCGGCTTCGGCAAGTGGCGTCAGCAGTTTCGGATGGGCCGTGCGCTCGAATTGCTGGCTGGCGGCCAGCCAGTCACGTCGGTCGCGCTGGAGGTTGGCTACGACAGCACCAGCGCATTCATCTCTGCGTTCCGCCTCACGTTCGGGCAGACGCCGGGCCGCTACTACCGCGCAGCCTAGTCGCGCGCAGTCGGAATTTAAGAAATTCACCAAAAATGGATTTCCGAAGGTGCGCTATTGCTTCGTTCAGCAGCAGCTAGTAATAAAATGCTACTTTTCGTCATTCTCAAAGGGGGACGCGGAAGGAAGGGAGGAGAGCCGATGGTGCGCGGGGGAGTTGTTGCGGCTGCGATCGTGGGGACGATCGCGATGCTGGTGTTGGGGAACCCAAGCGGTGTTTACGCACAGGCGTGCCCCGCCAACACAGTGGACGTCACGTTCAAGAACCAGCTCGGCTATCCGATCTGGCTCGGCGAGCAGGGGCCGTCGGTCATCGCGCCAATCGTGGGCGGCTTTATCGATTGGGAGATCGATTCCAACCAGTCGGTTGACCTCTGCCTGCCGAAGGCTCCCACCGGCTACAAGAGCGCGAACTTCTGGGCCCGCACCGGCTGCCAGTTCGATACCTACTACCCGACCAGCTGCAACACCTCGGCGGATTGCACCGGCAGCCAGGATTGCTTCGCCAACCGCTGCGTACCGGATTGCAGCAGCGCCAATGTGCCGAAGAATACGAGTGCCAACGCATACTGCCAGCAGAATCTTCCCGGCAATCCATCGAATGCGACCTGTTTCCAGGAGAAATACTGCGTCGTGACCCCGATCTGCACGACCGGCGACTGCAACGGGCAGTATTCGTGTACGACCGGTAGCCCGGGGAGCGTAGTCGAGATCGGTCCGTCGGGGCCCACTTCACTCTTCGAGCCGACCGTGGACTCCGGTGACAGCAAAACCTTCTACGACGTCAGCCTCGCCTCGGGCTACAACGTGCCGATCGGAGTTGGGGTTTCGGTCACGCCCTCGGGCACCTGCCAGGAATCCGGATGCGTGTCCGACCTGCTCACCTCATGCGCCCCGGCTCTGCAAGTCACCGTCCAGCCGACGGCGAGTGGCACCATCCCGTGCGGCGCGGGAACCTTCTGTAGCAGTGGCGCCTGCGTGAGCGGCAAATGCGTGATTGGCTGCAACGATCCCGGCGATCAGTGCACCAGCATCGACCCGGGTTGTAAGAATACGGAAGAAGACGGAGCGCTGAAGTGTTGCACCGCGGTTCCCAGCGGACCCGGCTTTACCGCCGATGGCGCCGACTATGTGGATATGTACCTGGTCCAGAACTATTCGGCAGCCATCGACTCGGGGAATCAGTTCCAGAAGATGATCTCGTCCAACGGCGCTACGCCGGTCTGCTGGGGCAACCTGGATTGTGCGCCCGGGCAAACGTGCGAAATGGGCGTGGTGCCGGGATTCCCCGCCGGCGTCGGAATCTGCAACGTGCCTGGAAAGTGCGGCGGCGTGGCTGTCGGCCAGCCGTGCGGACAATACCTGGGAAACGATGGCGGGCAGGCGTACGGCTACACGTGCGTTCAGACCACATCGGTGGATGTACCGACTGCATGCGTCCCACCGGTCTCCAGCGAGAACGTCGGCCTCGGCACTTTCACCAGCCCTTTCTACTCGGGAGAGGGCGGCTTGCTGAATCCGGAGTGGCTGGCGGCCGCGACCGTAGCCGGCGGCGGCACGCCCTTTTACCAGACCATCACGCAAGCCTGCCCGAATCAGTACCCGTTCCAATACGACGACAACGCGGGCAGCTTTAACTGCACGCAGGACGTGAATTACACGGTGACCTTCGGCCTCGCGGGTGCTCCGACGCCTACGGCCACGCCGACAGCGTCGGCAACTCCGACGGCTACCGCTACGCCGACGAGCACGGCAACCGCAACGCGGACGGCGACTCCGGCCAGGACGGCGACTGCAACGGCAACCGCGACGCCAACCGCGTCGACGACCCCGGGCGCAACGTCAACGGCTACTGCGACTGCGACGGCAACCTCAACCTCGACCGCGACGCCGACCGCCACGTCGACCCCGTCTTCGACTCACTGCACGCCGAACTTCGCCTGGCTTTCCACCGATCCGGCGGGAACCCGGGCATTTGGCGTCGTCTCCACAGGAGGCTCGACCGCGAAGTCGGTGACTGTCAAAAACCTGGAGCCGCCGGGAACGACGCTCCACTTGAACGCCAAAATTCAGCATCGCAACGCGCGCGACTTCTCAATTACGAGCGGCAGTTGCGTCCTGAACGGAAAATTGGACGGGGGCAAGACCTGCTCCTACACCCTGACCCTCAAGGGGCGCGCGGCGGACGTCGGCGCCGTGAGTAGCGACTTCGTGATAACCGGCAAGTTCAATCCAGGCGTCTGCCCCGCCGGCGATTTCCAAAGGGCAGCCGTTACGCTGGCCGGCGAAATCGCACAAACGGGCGCGCGAGATCAACGCGCGCCGTGACCAGCGCGTGAGAAGCCCGAGTCGTCGGCGTCACGCGCGCCGGCGACTTGGGCTCGAACTCGAGCGGCGGCCGTCTTCCGATCTGGGCGCAAACTTTGCGCCGATGTATATCCTTTGAATCGTCGGAGGCACCGTGAGCCGATGCTCGCGTTGGCCGGAGCACGCACGCGGCCTCGCCGATCGACCGCACTCAAGGAGGAACAATCATGCTCGACCACATCGGATTGGCTGTCGCAGATGTAGCGAAAAGCAAGAGCTTCTTCGTGGCGGCGCTGGCGCCGCTCGGTTACCAGATCGTGATGGACTTTGGCGAGGCGATCGGCCTGGGCGCGGGCGGAAAGCCGGACTTCTGGATTGCCAAAGGCAAAACGGCGGACGCAACTCACGTGGCATTCGTCGCGCCGAACCGCGCAACAGTCGCCGCGTTTCACAAGGCTGCGCTCGCGGCCGGCGGGCGTGACAACGGGGCGCCGGGACTGCGCACGCAGTATCATCCCAACTACTACGGCGCGTTCGTGTACGATCCCGACGGCAACAATATCGAGGCGGTCTGCCACGAACCTGAATGATCGACGGCGCCGGCGAGCGCAAGTCGATTGAGCAGTTAGCCTGCCCCGCAGTCCGGCAGTGTGCGCGATGTGTTACGCCGGCATCGACGCGAGACCGTCCGGATGCGCGACGCTTTGCGGTTTGCGTCCCGCCGCCAGCGGCACCGAACCCGGCGCGCGCTCGAAGGGATCGGTCAGGCCGAGTTCCTTGCCAATTTCGCGCATCGCCGGCACGACGTCGCGGCCGAGCATCTCGAGGCACTTGATCCGATCCTTGTAGCCGACCGGACCGTCGAGCCAGAACGAGAAGATGCCGGGGCGCAGGACCTCGAGCACTTTGCGGAGCCGCGGAATTACATAGTCGGGCGTGCCCGCGATCATCTGCAGGTCGCGGCGGCTGTTCTCGTATCGCGCGTAGACACCGTCGCGGAGTTCCTTCAGCTCTTCGTCGGTCTCGTTGCCACCGCCCTCGTACAGCGGCTTGCCGGGCAGGTTTTCGGCCAGAGGCAGCCGCGCCAGACGACGCGTCGCCTCTTTCGAGTTGTACCCCGGCGGGAACATCCACTCGGGGCGAGCGAAATGCGCGAATGCGCCGCCGTAGAGGAATCGTTTGCCGAGTTCTTCCGCGCGCTGCTGATTGTCGCTGACGAACACCGGCTGCAAGTAGCCGAAATTTTCCGGCCCGGCCTGGTAACCCTCGCGCGCCGCCGCGTCGGTGTACATGTTCCACATCTCGACGGTCGGCTCCAGGCGAGTCGCGAGCGCGACGTATGGGAAGCGCTTCTTCGCGCACCAGACCACGGTGTCGGGACTGATGAGTCCCGGGATCCAGATT
>DASQHV010000206.1:0-11561 GCA_035631915.1 Candidatus Acidiferrales bacterium
TGAGGGCTTCGTCGCGGAAGGCAGCGGCGAGAACGTGTTCGTGGTGCGCGACGGCGTAGTGCGGACGCCGCCGCTGACCTCGGTGCTCGCGGGCATCACGCGCGACGCGGTGATCAAGATCCTGCATGACCTGGGCGTCGAGGTGCGCGAGGAATATTTTGCGCGCGACGCATTCTACATCGCCGATGAAGCCTTCATGACCGGCACCGCCGCCGAAGTGACGCCAGTGGTCGAACTTGACGATCGTAAAATCGGGGCGGGGAAGCCCGGGCCGGTCACACAGAAGGTGCAATCGATCTTCCACGCGGCGCTGCACGGGCGCGAGCCGCGCTATCGCGACTGGCTCTACTATGTGTGAACCCGCGGGCGGGAACTTTTCCGCACGCGCCGCAGTTCAAGGCCAAAGGGGGAGCTGCGCATGAGGATGCTGACTGCCGGGCTTATCGCGATGGTCGTGCTGATCGTGGCGATCGCGTTGAAGCCGCGCATCGCGCGCGCCGACCTGCTGAAGGAAGGGCAAATCGCGCCGCCGTTCACGACCCAGATGATCGTCGGCGAAACTCAGTCGCCGGTTTCGCTCGCCGATTTCCAGGGGCGCAAGGTCATCCTCTACTTTTATCCGAAGGACGAAACGCCCGGATGCACCAAGGAAGCGTGCGCGTTTCGCGACGGCTACGCGCGCTTCACCAGCGCGGGCCTGACGGTGCTGGGATGCAGCGTCGACAGCGCCGACGCGCACAAGGCGTTCATCCGCAAGTACAACCTGCCGTTCGCGCTGCTGCTCGACCCCGACAAGAAGATCGCGACGGCGTACGGCGCCGCGAACGGGATTCCGATTCTCGGGCTCGACCGGCGAATCACGTACGTGATCGACGAGACCGGCAAGGTCCAGAAGGTCTATCCCAACGTCGATCCGTCAACTCACGCGATTGAGATTTTGAACGACCTCGGCGCCGCCGACGCGACCCCGGCGCCAAAGGAAAGTCCGGCGCCCTCGACGAACTGAGCTTGATTGCTATGCGCGGGCGACCTCGTCCGGCGAGTAGCCCAGGCTGACCGCGAGCATCACCGCGGCCGCGGCGAGCGTATCGGGATTCGACTCGCGCCGAATCATCTCTTCCAACAGACGAACGTGCGCTGCGACTACGTCGGACGCTGAACCGGCGCGGTCGGCGTCGAAGATCGCGTCGATGAGCTCGTTGGCGTCGTAGCCGGATTCGGCGAGCGCCTCGCGTCGCGCACGGCGCCAGAATTCGCGCGGCTCGACGCGCGAGAAATCCACCAGCGCGGCGACACGCTCGCGAAATGTCGGCAGCAGCGCCGCGTATTGCTCGATCGCCTCCAGATGCGGCCCGACGCCCTGCTCCGCCAGAAATTCCGCGACCGTGGAGTCGTTGCCGTACACGCCGCGCGATCCGGCCGCCGGCTCCAGCGTGACGAATCGCTCGAGAGTCCCGTTCTCGCCGCGCGCGATTCCCAACGGGTAGAGCCGACACGCGAGCGGACGGCCGCCGTGAAGGCTGCATCGTATGCCGTCCAGCGCGACGCATCGGCCATCGTCGCGAAATCGCAAAATCGAGCCGCGCCTGATCGTGTAGCGACTGACCGCCTCGTTGGTGGTCAGCTTCGCCGCGCGCGCAATCTCCATCACGTCGTACGGCGAGAGCGCGATCACCTTGTCGTGGCAGCATCGCCCGCACGCGTTGCAAAGGTATGAAAATCGGCCGCTGCGATTCACCGAATCTGCGCCCGTCGCGATTCGACGCGGGTCTTGCCCCGCGGTCCAAATGGGCGCTACTCAACAGATACCGGCTGCGGTCGGCGCGACCAAGTCCGGCAATCAAACTGGAGCATTTCGAACGTATGGATTTTACCTGGACCCCCGAACAAGACGCCTATCGCATGGAAGTTCGCACCTGGCTGGAAGCGAATCGCCCGCAATCGCTCGCGCGAGGCGACGACCCGGAGGCCGGCGGCGACGATGCCGTTTGGCAGCGGCTGAAGGCGTGGCACAAAAAGCTTTATCACGCGGGATGGGCGGGCCTGACCTGGCCCAAGGAATACGGCGGCCGCGGCGCGACTTTTATCGAGCAGGTGATTTTCAACCAGGAGCTTGGGCGGCTCAACCTGCCGATGGGATGCAACGTGCTCGGTGTGATCATGAACGGGCCGGCGCTGATGCAATGGGGCACCGACGAGCAGAAGAAGCGCTACCTGAATCCGATCCTGGCCGGCGACGAGATCTGGTGCGAAGGAATGTCGGAGCCGGGCGCGGGCTCAGACCTGGCGTCGATTCAGTGCCGCGCGGAGTTGAAGGGCGACGAGTTCGTCGTCAACGGGCAGAAGGTCTGGACCACGATCGCGCATCGCTCCGACTTCTGCCAACTGTTCGTGCGCTCCGATCCCGAGGCGCCCAAGCACAAGGGGATGAGCGCGCTGATCGTCGACATGCACAGTCCCGGCGTGACGGTGCGTCCGCTCAAGCAGATCACCGGCGAGTCGGAGTTCAACGAAATTTTTTTCGAGGACGTGCGAGTGCCCAAGGAAAATCTGCTGGGCCCGATGAACATGGGATGGCAGGTGCTGGTCGCGACGCTGATGCATGAACGATTCGGAATCGGCGAGACGCTGGGCGGCACCGAGCAGATTCTCCAGCAACTGGTCCACATCGCGAAATCCGTGCAGCTTAACGGGCGCCCCGCGATCGAGGACGACGATATCCGCCAGCAAATCGCGCAGTTCGCGATCGAAGCGACCGCCAAGAAGTACAACGGGTTGCGCAGCCTCTCGAAGCGGCTCAAGGGCCTGCAGCCGGGGCCGGAGGCGTCGATCTCCAAGCTACTGTCCACCGATCTGGGCCAGCGCATGACCAAGTTCGTGACGCGGCTGCTCGGCGAGTACGCGATGCTCGAACGGCACACGCCGTTCGCGCCGGACGGCGACTGGATGCGCCGGATACTCGCGTCGGAGTCGATGACGATTGCGGGCGGCACCTCGCCGGTGCAGAAGAACATGATCGGCGAGCGTATCCTGCAACTGCCGAAGGGCTGAGACTCGCCCCTGTGTTGTTCCGGCGATGAGGTTCAGGAGGACAACACAGGCATAGGTGGGGGCATTTGCGTTACATCGCGTTGTCCAGAGGCGCGCATGGCGCGAACGCGGTTGAACTCAGAACGCAATACCCGCCATACGATCGATGGCGTCCAGAGCGCCGACAGCGGCATCATCATGTCGAGAACATCCTGCACCCGCTTTTGAACCACGGGATCGCGCGTGGTGCGCGACGCGAGGCCTCGATACCGGGTCATAAGCCCGATTCGCAGAGACCTTCTGCCTTGAGTTCCGGGAAATCGAAAGTCGTTGCCGATCGCCATTTGCCAGAGTCCCCGCTGTATGCGCGCTTGTTCCCGATAGAAGGTCTTGCCTGGCGACGGAGCGGCCGCGTCGAAGTGGCGAAGATGATTTCTCAAAACCTGTGCAGTCACGGCGGCAGCGCTAAGCCCGAGGCCGTTGGTTGGATTGTATGAGCAGAAAGCGTCGCCGACGGCGATAAAGTTTGCCAGCGGCGTGCGCCATCGCTCGTAGTGTCGCCAACGATTTCCTGCCGGCCGGAATCCTCGAACGCGCGATACCGGTTCCATCAATTCAAGCATGCGCGAAACCACGGGCGAGCGCGCGGCCGACGCAATCGCGAGAAGCCCTTCGAAGTCTTGGGGCGGGTAATCGTGGTCTCGCCCCGCAACAGTGAGTAGCCAACGTTCGTTCTCGTGCTTGGTGAGTAATACCGCGCGGCTCACCTTGGGAGGCAAGGCAGCGACTGAGGCTCCGCCAGTCCACCACCAATCTTCGGGCCAGCTCGCACCTTCTCGCATGCGCAACCAAATGCCAGCGTAGCCGACGAACGCGTCGACGACAGTCTCCTGGGGTGGCGTGACGCCGATTGCCGCGAGCCATTCGGGCGCTTTGCTGGAAACGCCTGTGGCATCAACGACCAAGTCTGCCCGGATGCAACTCCCGACTGACGTAACGGCGCCATCGCATTGCAGCGGACGCCCCTCTCGGGTGCTCAATCCGGTAACGAGCGCGCGTTGGCTAGTCGTTATGTTGGGAATCTTCCCACACAATTCTCGAATGCAAGCATCAATTAGCGCACGGCTCGCCTGTAGCGTCGAGCTTCGGAAATTCCGGCGTGGTGGGACCCACCCATTCGGAGTGAGAACCGCATAATTCACGCCCATTTCGAGAGGCCCGGCGCCGCGGCGGCGCATCAGCTCCTGAAATCCGGGGAATAGATCCTCCAGCTCGAGCAGCCCGCGTTTCCTCAGAATGTGGTACGAGCGACCGTGGGGCACGCCGGGGCGGTCGGCGATGTCCGTTGGGTAACTGTCACGCTCAAGAATGGTGACCTGCTCGAAGAAGTCGGAAAGGACGCGCGCCGTGCAGAGGCCCGCCACGCTTCCACCAATCACCAACGCGTGGCCCATCCGGGTTCTCACGGCAGAATTGCGTAACCCGCGGCTCGCCAAAAGACAAGTCTAGTCGGCAAATGGCGATAAGGTTGGATCCGTATCTAGCGCTGCATGGCCTGGAAGATCATGGGGCCGGCCTCGGCCATGATCTCGCCCAGGATTTCGTGCAGCGGCTTGCTCGGCATCGCCAGTTTTTCAGTGAGCGATTTCATCACGAGCAGATAGCGCTGCTTCATCTCGGGCTGGATGGTTTCGAGCCGGACTTCCTCCATCACCGCGACGAAGCGGCGATGAATCTCGACGATCTCGAGGTCGGTCGGGTTGGTGAATTTTTTCGCTCGCGCCATCGGCTTTGCCTCGATGCGATTTGCTAGAAGAGGTAGCGGCGGTTGTTGATGCTGATCAGAATTCCCATCGCCGCCATCATCGCAATCAGCGACGAACCGCCGTAGCTGACCAGCGGCAGCGTAATTCCGACCACCGGCAGCATCCCGGTCGCCATCCCGATATTTATCGCGACCTGCCAGAACACGATCGCGGTGAGCCCGACGGCCAGCAATGCGCCGAAGCGATCGCGCGCATGCCGCGCAATCCACGCGCCGCGCGCAATCACGCTGGCGTACAGCGCCAGCAGCACGATTGTTCCCGCCAGTCCGAATTCCTCGGCGAAGACCGCGAAGATAAAGTCGGTGCTCTGCTCGGGCAGAAAATTGAGCCGCGCCTGCGTGCCGTTCAGAAATCCCTTGCCGAACGGGCCGCCCGCGCCAATCGCGATCTCGGACTGGATTATGTGATAGCCGGAGCCGAGCGGATCGGCCTGCGGATTGATGAAACTGACCAGGCGCTGGCGCTGGTATGGTTTCAGGTAATGCCAGCTGAGCGGCGCCGCGAGCATCGCAGCAATTCCAAGCATCAGCATCGTGCGCGAATTCAGGCCACTCACGAAAATCAGGGTCGCGGTGATCAGCACCAGGATCAACCCGGTGCCGAGGTCGGGCTGCTTGAGCACCAGGGCCGCGGGGATGCCGAGCAACACGAACGGAATGATCATCTGGCGCAGCCCCCATCCGCCTTTCGGCGGCTCCTCACGAAGGTAGCGCACCATCACGATCACCACCGCGAGCTTGGCCAACTCAGACGGCTCGAGATGAAAGAAGCCAAGGTTGATCCATCGCCGCGAACCCCCGGTTGCGTGGCCGGCAACCATCACGGCAATCAGCAGTCCGATCGCGACGGCGTAGATCGGATACGCCCACGACTGAAACGCGCGGTAGTCGATGAACACCGCGACCAGCATCGCCACCGTGCCGGCGGCGATCCAGATCAACTGGCGAATGACCAGCGGATCCCATCGCCGATGCGCGCCGGCGTACGAAGCGCTGATCACGCTGATCAAGCCGATGCCGGCCAGCGTCAGCACCAGTACGAACAGCGTCCAGTCGAAGTGGAGGACGAACCGGCGGCCGCCGCTGGCCATCAGTGTTGCGCTCCGCTCATCGCTCGTCGGGCGGGCTGTCTTCCAGGACGCGCGCAATTTCAGGACGCGGCGGCGGCGGATTCAGCTGGAAGTAGCGCTGGAAGACGTCGTGAATCACCGGCGCCGACGCGCTGCCGCCGTGACCGCCGTGCTCGATGATGCACGCGGCGGCGATCTTCGGATGCTCCTTGGGCGCGAACGCGATGAACCACGCGTGGTCCTTGAACTGATCGGGGGTCTTGTCGTCAGCCTCCGACTCGCCGACCGGAGCGTCACCGCCGACAACCTGCGCGGTGCCGGTCTTGCCGCAGACGGTGACGTCGTCGAGATGGGCCTTGTGCGCAGTGCCGCCGGCGCCGTTGACGACGTCGGCCATCGCGTCCTTGATCACTTCCAGCGCGTCGGGATCGATCGCGATTCGATTTTCGACGATCGGCGCATACGACTTGGCGATGCTGCCGTCGAGGCCCTCTATGCTCTTGACGAACTGCGGACGATAGCGAACGCCGCCGCTGGCGATTTGCGCCGCGACCTGCGCCATTTGCAGCGGCGTCGTCGCGACGTAGCCCTGCCCGATCGCGACCGAGAGCGTCTCCGCCGGGTACCACCGCTCATGAAACCGCTTCTGCTTCCATGCCGACGACGGGATGGTCCCCGCGCTCTCACGATCGAGCGGGATGCCGCTCTTCACGCCGAGGCCGAGCGCGTTGGCCCACTTGGCGATTCGATCGATGCCGAGCTTTTGCCCGACGTTGTAAAAATAAACGTCGCACGACCGCACGATCGCGTCGTGCAGTTCGATCGTGCCGTGACCCTGATGCCGCCAGCAGTGGTACTCGCGGCCGCCGAACCACATCCCGCCCGGGCAGTTGTAGGCGCTCGCGGGGTTGAGCGTGCCTTCCTCGAGCCCGGCCACCGCGTCGACAATCTTGAAGGTCGAGCCGGGAGGGTAGATTCCCTGGATCGCGCGATTTTGCAGCGGATGGTTCGGATCGGTCGTAAGCTCGCGCCACGCCGAGGCTTTGACGCCGCCGCCGAAGATGTCGGGGTCGAAGGCCGGATGCGAAACCATCGCGAGCACGTCGCCATTGTTGGGATCGATCGCGACGAACGCGCCGTTCTTTCCCGCCATCGCCTGCTCGGCGGCCTGCTGCAGGTTCAAGTCGATGGTCATCACGACGCTCTCACCCGGCGTGTCGGGAATTTCCTTGAGCACGCGCAGCCGCCGCCCGACCGCGTCGACTTCAATCTCCTGGCCGCCTGCGCCGCCGCGCAGGAATCCCTCGAAGCCGCGCTCGAGCCCGAACTTTCCGATCTCGTCGCCCATGTGGTAGTCGGCTTTCTCGATCAGATCGTTCTTCGTGACCTCGCCGACGTAGCCGAGCAGATGCGCCGCCATCTGGCCGTACAGGTAGTGGCGCCCCGGCGAGATCTCCAGGCTGACGCCCGGCAGTTCGAGCTGATGTGCTTCCAGCGCGACGACCTGCTGCCAGTTCAGGCGCTCGGCGGCCTTGACCGGCTCGTAGGGCGGGCGGCCCTCTTCGTCGGCGTCGGAAATTTTGTCGGCGACGTGGTCGGCGCCGATGTAACGCTCGAGCTTTTCGATCGTCGCCGACAGGTTGTCCGAATCCTCAGGCACGATCATCGCGTCGAACGATGGCCGCGTGTCGACCAGCGGCCGGTGATTGCGATCGAAGACCAGTCCGCGCGGAGCGGGCACGCGCCGGATGCGAATGCGGTTGCGGTCCGCCAGCTCGGTCATTTCCTGGTGATGAAGGACTTGCAGGTAGTACAGGCGCACGGCGACGAACGCGAACACTGCAAGCATCAAGCCCGTCAGAATCGCGATGCGTGGTTCCAGTTTTGGAACCGCCCGGTTGCTGCTGGAGCTGCGGAACTTCGCCACTGATTCGTTCCCGTCCTACTATCTACTCACGCACCGGTCCGGCAGGCAATCGGGTCAGGCGTTTGGTGCCCGCCAGCAGAGCAAAGACAAGCGGCGCCGCCAGCGCGGAAATCGCCGCCTGCAGCAGCAGCGCCAGCATCGTCCGGCCCGCGCCGAACAACGCCGGAAATCCGGCCGTGATCACGATGCTGCCCATCGCGGTTGCAAGCACGCCGAAGAACACCACCGTCGCACCCACCGCAGCGTTGGTCACCAGCAGCCGCGTCGAGATCTCGTAGCTCACCAGGTACACCAGCGTCACCATGAAGGCGTTGAGTCCCGGCGTCGAGCCTGACAGCGCGTCGGTCGCGTAGCCCATCGCGAACGCCAGCAGCGCCGGCATCACGCCGTGATGGCGCAGTCCGAGATCGACGGCGAGGATGACAATCAGGTTTGGAATCACCGAGTGAAACGAGATCAGCTGCGGGACTGCGCTCTCGAACGCCAATCCCAGGAGCGCGAACGCCGCGAACAACAGAACGAGACGCAAGGTGGTCAGCCCTTGCCTGAATCGTCCAGATGCGGCGGCGGCTGCGTGACGATCAGCACCTGCTCGAGCCCGCGAAATTCAACCGCCGGCGTCAACGCCACGCTCAGGAACAGGCCCGGGCCTTCGCGATGTACGCTCTTGACGGTGCCGACCAGCAGACCGCGCGGAAATATTCCGTCCAGTCCGGAGGTGACGATGGTGTCGCCGGCGCGGATGTCCTGCGAACGGTCCGCGTACTTGAGAATCAGGCCGTCGTCGACCAGGCCCGCCACGATCCCGCGTGCGCGCGACCGCTGATCGAAGCCGTCGAGCGCCGAGTTGTGGTCGTCGATCAGCAACACGCGCGCGGCGTGCGGACTGGTCGCGATTATTTTTCCGACCACGCCCTGGTTCGACAACACCGCCATGCCGGCGCGCAGTCCGTCGAAAGAACCGGAGCCCACCACCAGGGTGTGCGACAAGCCGGCCGCGTCGCTGCCGATTACGTTGGCGGCCACGGCGTTTGCGCCAAGCACGCCCTTCAATTCAAGCAGCTCGCCCAAGTGGCGATTTTCGGCTTCAAGCTCGGCGAGCCGCGCGCGATCGCTCTTGACCTTGGCCAGCTCCAGGCGCAGATGGGCGTTGTCCTGCCGCACATGTACCAGGTCAAGATAGTCGGTGACGATCGACGTTCCGCCTTGCGAGAGGCTGGAGAATGCCGCGTCGAGCGGGCGGACAATTTCGAGCACCGCCGACGCCGGCTGCGCCGCGAGATCGCCTGGATGAACTCCGGTTGAGATGAGATGCAGGGAGAGGACCAGCAGCACGCCGCTGGTCAGCAGCACGCGGTTGCGCCAAAGAAAGCCGCTTTTCACTGCATTAGCGCCCGCGGCGCGGACTCACGCCGATGAAGCTCCGTGCGTACGCGTCAGTCAACGGTGACGTCGCGCAACAGCGACAGCTCGTCGAGCACCTTGCCCGCGCCCATCACCACCGCCGTCAGCGGATCGTCGGCCAGGGTGACCGGCAGACCCGTCTCCTCGCGCAGCAGCACGTCGAGGTTGCGCAACAACGCACCGCCGCCCGCCAGCACGATTCCCTTGTCCACGATGTCGGAGGCGAGCTCGGGCGGCGTGCGCTCGAGCGCGATGCGCACCGACTCGACCACTTGCCGCACCGGTTCCATCAGCGCCTCGCGAATCTCCTCGTCAGTGATCTCGATAATCTTGGGCACGCCGGCGACCAGGTCGCGGCCCTTAATCTCCATCGTCTGGATCTCGTTGCCGGGATAGGCCGAGCCGATCGTGATCTTGATCAGTTCGGCGGTGCGCTCGCCGATCAGCAAATTGTACTTGCGCTTGATGTGCTGGATGATCGCCTCGTCCATCTTGTCGCCCGCGACTCGCACCGAGCGC
This sequence comes from Candidatus Acidiferrales bacterium, assembly GCA_035631915.1. Classification (GTDB taxonomy): domain Bacteria; phylum Desulfobacterota; class Binatia; order Binatales; family Binataceae; genus Binatus. The sequence goes on from DASQHV010000206.1 coordinate 9,776, forward strand.
GAGAACACCACGCCCGCCAGCGAGATCACCGCAACCTCGGTGGTGCCGCCGCCAATGTCCACGATCATGTTGCCGGCCGGTTCGGTAATCGGCAGGCCCGCGCCGATCGCCGCGGCCATCGGTTCCTCGATCAGGTAGACCTCGCGCGCACCGGCTGACTCCGCCGACTCGCGCACCGCGCGCTTTTCCACCGCCGTGATTCCGAACGGCACGCAAATCACGATCCGCGGGCGCGGCCGCACCAGCGTTTTGCCGGAGTGAATTTTCTGGATGAAGTAGCGCAGCATGTTCTCGGTGATCTCGAAGTCGGCGATCACGCCGTCCTTGAGCGGCCGAATCGCGACGATCGACCCGGGCGTGCGCCCGAGCATCTTCTTCGCCTCCGCGCCGATTGCGAGCACACGCCGCGAGCCGCGCGAATCTTTCTGCACCGCCACCACCGACGGCTCGTTGCAAACGATGCCTTCGCCCTTCACATAGATGAGCGTGTTGGCGGTGCCGAGATCGATCGCGAGGTCGTTGGAGAACCAGCCGAATATTGAATTGAGGACCACAGGATTTTGCCCCTTGCCTGCCCAGCCCAGGCCCGATTACCGCCGCTACCACCCGGCGGCGAAAAACGAAAGCCGAAAAACGAAATCCACCCGAGGGCGCGGCCCCAAATTCCTGGAATTTGCCCCACGAAAGATACTTGGGCCGGTCCTGCTACTTATGCCGTCACGCTAACAGAGTGGCGGAGGACCAATCAAGCAAGTGTCCGCGAACTCTAACAAAATTGTGAGAATTTACGTTGCGGAGCGACCCTCAATTCAGGTCGCCGATGCGCAATTGCGCCTTGAAAAGCCTTACGCGTATGATGCGTCCGTATGTTGGAAGGGATTCGACGCTATCAGTATTCGCGCGTGGTGCAGGCGGTTGCCGCCTTCCTGGGTATCTCGTTGACCTTCTGGGGACTCGGCGGTGGTGCGCTGATGGGCCGAGTCCACCCGGTCGCCACCGTCAACGGGCAGCAGATACTCGGCGACCAGGTCGAGCGCGAGGCTACCCAACTGCGGCAGACGATAACCCAGATTTACGGCGCCAATGCATCTGCGGTGCTGAAAAGCATCAACCTGCGGCAGGAGGCGATGGAGCGGCTAATCGAGGGGCAACTGGTCGCTGACGAAGCGCGCCACCTGGGCATCTACATCGGTGACGAGGCGCTGCAACAGAAAATCGCGACCACGGCGGCGTTCCAACAGGGCGGGCAATTCGACTTCCAGACCTACCAGGACACGCTGCGCAGCAACAATCTGCTGCCGAGCGAGTACGAAAATTCCGAGCGCGAACGGATGGTCGCCGACACCTTGCGCTCGATGGTCACCAACGGCGTACAGGTCAGCGACGACGAGGCGCGCCACGCTTACAACCTGCGCAACGAGCGGATTGGCCTGCGCTACCTGGAGGTGCCGTACGCGGACTTCATCGCCAAGGTCTCGCCGACCGCCGAGCAGGTCGCGAGCTTCTATCAGAAAAACTCGGAGCAGTTCCGCGAGCCCGAGCGGGTCAAGATCGTTTACGTCAAGTACGACCCGATGGTGCTCGCCGCAAAGTACGAACCTACGGACAAGGAAATTTCCGACTACTACAGCCGCAACCTGAAGGGCGCGTTCACGCATCCCGACCAGGTTCACGCGCGCCACATCCTGATCGAGGTCCCGAGCGGCGCCACCGAAACCGAAAAGACAGCGGCCAGGGCCAAGGCCCAGGACGTCTTGAAGCAGGCGCAGGCCGGTGGCGACTTCGC
>DASQHV010000207.1:0-6444 GCA_035631915.1 Candidatus Acidiferrales bacterium
GACCGCGTCAACCGGCTGCTATTCAGAGCGCGGGACTGACACCTTGGCGGGTGCGGCGCTTGGAGCCGGAGCGGGAGCGCTGATCGGCGGCTCCGAAGGTTCGCCTGGCAGCGGTGCGCTTATCGGCGCGCTAGGCGGCGGTGCAGTCGGTTATATCGTCGGCACCGAAATGCAGAGCCGCGACTACGGCGGCTACTACTACGGCCCGCCGTACGACCCATACTACTATCAGTAGGCACCCACTGAGCGGGGAAGGGACGCCTGCTTCTCCCGCGGCTGCAAGTTTTTCGCAGCGGCGCTACGGGGGAGAGGCGGCAAGACTAACCACCACGGCCTTTGGTATTGACCGGAGTCTGGAGCCACCCGCCGGATTCGAACCGGCGACCTGCTGATTACGAATCAGCTGCTCTACCAACTGAGCTAGGGTGGCCCCGCGTCGGTGCGGAAACGGATCAGCACTCTAGCGAAGCCGCCGCATCCGAGAAAGACTCGGTCGATTTCTGCTGCAGAGCGACGAGGGATGGCTGACGGGACGCGTGCTGCGGCGCGAAATTGCGGCGTTGCCTCGCGGTTGCACCGGGCGCATCGTTGATCGAGCCGTGCGTGATCGAATGGCCGCGCGGCTCTGCGTCCGATGCCCGAGCCGACCTCCATTAACTACGCGCACGTCGCCCACCGATACGACAAATCTCGGCGAATCGAGCCGGCGATTTTGTCCGCGCTGGTCACCGGTCTGCGGTCGCTGGACGCCCGATCTGTGCTGGAAATCGGCGCCGGCACGGGAAACTACAGCCGTGCGCTTGTTGCGAGCGGATTTTCGCTGACGGCCGTCGATCGCGAGCCCGCGATGCTTGCGGTTGGCGCGGCGAAGGCGACCGCGAGCTGGATTGTCGCCGACGCCCTTCATTTGCCGCTGCCCGACCGCTCCTTCGACGCTGCGGTCGCGGTCAACGTGCTGCACCATCTGCCGGACCTCGGTTGCGCGCTGGCGGAACTCCGGCGCGTCGCTCGACGCGGGGCGGTGATGCATGCGGTGGTGCGCGAGAATCTCGCGACGCTGTGGTTTCGCCGCTACTTCCCCGAGATCGACGACGTCCTGCTGCCGCTTCATCCGCCGCTCGGCCGCCTGATCACGGCGCTGTTTCGAGTTGGATTCTCGAGCGTCGCCTCGACCAGAGTATTTTACTCGGGCTCGGGCGACCTCACGTTTGAAGCGGCGCGCACGCAGCCGCATCTGATTTTCGATTCCAACTTTCGCGCCGCGGTATCGGGTTTCCGCCGCCTGTCGAGCGCGAGCGTAGCGCGCGGACTCGTCGAGCTCGAGCGCGATCTCGACTCCGGCGCGTTCGCATCGATCGCCGCGTCCTTCGACTCCGCGCACGCCGCGGTTGGCGACTGCGTTGTCGTCACTGCGCACTAGCGGAACGCGGGGATTACCTCCTCCGCGAAGCGCTGGATGTCGTCGGGAAAGTACGGCGCCATCGCAAAGAAAATGAAGTGGGTGACGCCGGCCCTGCTGTAGCGCTCGATCGTCTGCAGGCACTCGTCGCGCCCGCCGATCATCGCCTGCAGCCGCGCCTGCTCGGGAGTTGTCTGGCTCATCGCCGCGATCAGCTGCGTCATCGCGGTCTCGCGTTCCTTCGGCGCCCGGTAGCACAGCGCGATCATCACGGACTTTTCAATCTCGTCGGTGTCGCGCCCGACCGTGTCGCCGTGACGATTGATCACGCCGATCAAGCGCGCCATCTGCTCGGCGCTCGCGTTGGGCAGGTTCCACATGTCGGCGTGTTTCGCGACCAGCTTGAGCAGCACTCTTTCGCCGGCGCCGCCGATCATGATCGGCGGATGCGGCTTCTGGAGCGGCTTTGGATTGCACATCGCGTCGGTCACGTTGTAGTGCCGGCCATGCAGCGTGGTCTTGGGCTGGGTGAACATGCTCTTGATGATCTGCAACGATTCGTCGAGCGCCGCGAGCCGGCCCGGGACGGTTTTGAAGTCGATGCCGAAACTCTGATGCTCGAGCTCGAACCATCCCGCACCGATTCCGAGGTTGAGCCGTCCACCGCTGAGCTGGTCGAGCGTCGCGGCCATCTTCGCCGTGAGGCATGGATTGCGATAGGTGTTGCCGTTGACCAGCGCGCCGATTCGCGCGCGCTTGGTCTGCTGGCTGAGCGCGGTCAACGTGGTCCACGCTTCAAGGCACGAGCCGCTCGGGTCGGGAACGAAGATTGGATAGAAGTGATCGAAGGTCCACAGCGAGTCGTAGCCCCATTCGTCGGCGCTGCGCCACAAGTCCCGCAGTTCGCTCCATTCGACGAGTTGCTGGCCGGTTTGAAGTCCGAAACGAATTGGATGCTTCGGCATCGCGAGTCCTCCTGAAGCGGCGTTACGACAAAATCAATTTCAAGTGCGTCGCGCTACAGCCTAAGGTGCGAAGCGCTCGCGCGTCCACTCGGTAAGTACTTTCATCAGCCGCGGCCGCGGATCGCCGAGCTGACGCTTGCTCCCGCCGGCGCGCATGAAATGATCGGCGCCCTCGATGAACTTGAGGGTCTTGTCGCTCGCGCCCGACGCTTCGAACTCCGCGCGCACGTCGGAGATGAAAATATCCTGATCGCCGTTGGCGCCGACCACCAGCGTGGGCACCGTGACCTTGGGCAGGTTCGGCGCCATCTTCGCCAGCGACGAGAGGCCCGACCACGTCGAGAGCCACGCGTCGGGGGTGACGATTCGTCCCAGCCCGAACGCCGAATAGTTCGCCAGGTCGGGGCGCGGGGAAATGATCGAGCCGACCGCGCGTTCCGAAGGGTCAAGCGTGAGATCGAGATAGTTCGGATTGGCCTGCGTGCGATAGACGATCATGTACCGCGGCGCCATCGCGCGCCGCGCGACGTGATTGCGATTGTCGGCGCTCGAGGCTGCGAACCCGTCCGCGCGCATCGCCGTGCGTGCGGAGTTTGCCTCGGCGATATGCCGGCGCGCGATCGCGTCGATCCGCGCGCATCGCGCACGCTGCGCCGCCCGCACGCGCTCGACGAATTCCGCGGCGTAGCGGCTCTCAGCCGGCGGAGTCTTGAAGCCGTTGCGCTCGTCGTAGATGTCGAGCGCAGGATCGCTCGCGAACGGATCCGACTCGTCGACGACGGCCGCGTCGAGGCACGACATCAGCACCATCCCCTGCCCGGGATGCGCGGCGAGCACGATGTAGCCGTCGGCGGTGGGAAGCTCGTGCTGGTTGAGATCCGGCGGGCCGCCGCCCGGCGGTGACGCAGTGCGCGAGCCCTTCGGCGTGCGCGCCTGCGAGTCGTAGTAGGCGAACAACGAGCCGCCGCCCGAATTTCCGAGCATCACGATTTTCTCGAAGCCTGCTTCTTCGCGCAGGTAACGAATTCCGGCGGCGAGATCCAGCAGCAGACTTTCGTGCAGCATCATCGCGTCGTTGTTCAGATAGCGGGTGTTGAAGCCGAAGGCGGCGAAGCCTGCTTCGATCCAAAACGGAATCGAGTAGTGAGTGCTGAAGTCGCCGCGCGGGTGCGCCATGATCACGACCGTGCGCGGACTGCCCTTCGGCGGCATATAGAGGATGCCGCGCGATTTGCCGAAGTCGGCGGCGTAAAGCTGGACCGGGCGTTGGCGGACCGCCGCGTCGATATCGCCGAAGTCGATCGGATAGCGGGCTTGGTAGTCAGCGGGTGCCTTGGGCATGGGAAAATTCTCTCCAGTCGAAAAAAAATTCAGCGTGGATTGCGCGTGAAATTTTGTTCAACGCGCCGTTTAGCACATTCGTCATCGAATTCAGAACGCTACGCTCCGCTTCCTTGACGATTCTGACAGTTGAGCAGTCGTCTTTGCGTTACGATTGACTATTTTGGTTTCTGCAATTCTTCATCGACTACACCGAAGCAGGCTAAAAATTTGACACAGCCCACGAATATCGCGAGTGTGATCGAGCGTTCTCGCGTGCTTCGAAGCTCGGTTTAATTTCGCACGAGTTCAACGATGCGTCGATATTTACACCTGGTCGCTGCGCTAACTCTCGGTCTGCTCGCAATCCTACAAATTGTTTCGTGCGCCGCCGATCCGTCCGATTCTTCGAGCACTGCGAGCGACGGCAGCGACGCGTCGAGATCGTCCTCCGCGTCACCGAGCGCGGCGGCGTCAACAGCGATTGAAGCGCCCGCTCCTGCCGCGACGACGACCGATGGAAATCGAAACATTCCTCCGGTCAAAAGCTATCCGCCTGACAGGAACGACTATACCAGGCCGCTGCGGCCGGGCGACCGGACTCCGTAGCGTTCACGCAATCGGCACGAGCCGGGAGAACCCTTAAGTGTAACCGCAGCTTCAAGGAAATGGGTGATGAGTGGGTTTGAGAGCCAGGCCCGCTTTGGAAAGCGATAACTCGTTAACCAGGGACTGAGAAAAGGAGGAGCGAGGATCATAACAGAGCTCCTCGCGGGGGTGCAAAATGTTAAGGCGTCACGTATTCGTAGCGGCCATGTTTGTCTCGCTGATGTTCTCGGCAGTGTTCATGTCATGGACATCCAACGCCGCCGATCAAGGCAAGGTCGTGCCACCAGTCAGCAGCTATCCGCCCGATACTACTACTTACTCGCGGCCCACAGTTTCTGATGAGCAGGCGCCGGCGGGTGCGAAAGGTTCGGCGGGTGTGAAAGGAGCGGCGCCTGCGGGGTTCCTGGTAGTCGATATACCCAATTCCGGCGGAGGCGAACCCGACGTAGCGATCAACCCGCTTAATCTCAACCAGATCGTGGTTCACGCGGGCTTCGGCGGATGGAATGGAAATGCGTCGAACTTCGTGTCGACCGATGGCGGTCTTACCTGGACCACGAGCAATCAAATTCCGCCGCCGCCTGGCGCGCCCAACACCGGAGGCTGCCCTTGCGACGTAACGCAAGACTGGGGCTTGGACGGCAATCTGTACGGGGCGTACCTCACCGGCAACACCGACGTATTCTCGGCCTCGAATACCAATCCGTTCGCCAATCTCTTTAACTACTTCCTGATCGCCGGCAACGCGCAGCTGACCGATTTCAATATTAGCGCGATCGGCGCCGCGGACCAGCCATGGCTGTTGACCAACGTCGATCCAACGACCCCCGGTCAAACCAACACCTACGTTGACTACGACGATTTCAACGCGGGTAACGTGAGGGTATCGGCGGCGCCCGGCAGCTCACCGCCGAACTTCACGGCGGACAACGTCGTGGGACCCTTCACCGGCGGCGGTATCAACCCGGGTTCGCGCCTGGCGAACGATCCGCGCACCGGAACAATGTACAGCCTCTGGCAGAATTGCACGGCGGGATGCGGCGGAAGTCCCAAAACGATTGCCTATCGCCTCAACCGTTCGCTCAATGCAGGCGCCACCTGGACTCTTAACGGTTCGCCAACCGGAATAACCGTCGCGAGCGGAGTTACGGTTCAACCGACACCGAAGTTCGGCACCGTCAACGCGCTGCTCGGCGGTATCGATCACGCGGCCGTCGATCCGACCACCAGCAATGTTTACGTGGTGTTCGGCGGGTCGAACGGAGCGGGAGGCAACGGAATCGGCATCAAGCAGATCACGTTCGATAATGCGACGCCGACCAACGCCGTCCTCGGAACGCAACACCGAGTCTCGCCACTCGGCGTGGAAGCGGCGCTGCCATCGGTTGCGGTCGCGCCCAATGGGACCGTCGGCGTGCTCTACACGTCATTCGACGGATTCGATGTGAACGGCTTTCCGATCTATTCGGGACATTTCGCGTTCAGCACCGACCAGGGTGTGACATTCACCGACCAAACGCTGCTGACGTTCCTGTCGCCGACGAAGGATAATGGAGATCCTCGCCAGCGCGTGCTGGGCGACTACCAGCAGTTGAAGGTCGTCAACGATCCCCCGTCGGGAGCGGCCAACTCCGGCGCCACCTTCTACGGTGTGTTCACGGGCAACGGTGCTGCACTCGGCGGCAACACGGCCAACAACGATGCGATTTTCTTCAAGGTGACGCTGGCCCCGCAAATCAACCTGAACACAAACCCGGTTGCGATCGGACCCGTCTGCCGGCACTTGACCGGATCCGGTCAGCTGGAGGTTTCCGACACCGGTACGGATGAACTGATCGTTACCAGCGTGGCGCGGACCTCAGGCAGCACCGACATTTCGCTGGTGCCCGGCCCGAGCTTCCCGGTGAACATCAGTCCTGACGCACACTTCGATTTCACGTTCCTGTGTTCGCCGACGACGGTGGGCGCCAAGAGCGCAACCTTCACGATCGCGAGCAACGATCCGGCCAGCCCGAATACCCCGGTCAACGTGACCTGCACCGGACAGGCCGGCGAGATCGACGTAACCGGCAGCGGCGACTTTGGAACTCAGAGTTGCTCGCTCACGCCTCTGATAAACACGCTGAAGATCAACAACGTCGGTCCGTGTGA
>DASQHV010000208.1:0-13908 GCA_035631915.1 Candidatus Acidiferrales bacterium
CTCGATTCATTGCGGCACCTGCGCTACGAAATCGAGCTGACCGACGACGTGCGCGAGGGCGCAAGGCGCGCGCTCGAAAAAATGCTCGAGCTGAGCGTCTGAGCGCCGCTTGAACCTGCACTCCCATCCCCGGCGCGCATCGCGGCGGGACTATTTGCGCGAACACGTAGGCCAACGTGAAACTGATTCGCGCGGCACCAAACTGGCGCGCCCGATGGTCGCGGTGGATACGGTGCTGTTCGCCGTCAACCAGGGACGGCTCGAGACTTACCTGATCGAGCTGGCGCGCGGCACCGTCCGCGGGCGCTGGGCGTTTCCCGGCGGACTGGTGCGCGTCGGCGAGCTCCTCGACGACGCTGCCCGCCGCGAGCTGCGCGCGTCGACCGGCCTCACCAGCGCCTATCTGGAGCAGCTCTTCACCTTTGGCGATCCATCGCGAGACCCGCGCGCGCACGTGGTCTCGGTCGCGTATATGGCTCTGGTGGCCGATTCGCGCCAGGTCGGTGGGCCGGGCGAAAAATACGCAAACGGGAAGTGGTTCGAGGTTGCACGCCTGCCCGAGCTCGCGTTCGATCATTCGCTGATGGCGGCGTATGCCGTCAAACGGCTCAAGTCGAAGCTCGAGTACACCAACATCGCGTACGCGCTGCTGCCGCACGAGTTCACCTTCGCCGAATTCGAGGAGCTGTACGCGCAAATTCTGGGCCGCCCGCTCGACCGGCGCAATTTTCGCCGCCGTATCCTGGCGATGGGCATCCTGAAATGCCTGCCGCATACGCGCCGCGGACCCCATCGCCCGGCCGCGCTCTACAGCTTTGCGAATCAAAGCCTTAGATTCATCGAGATGCTATAATTTCGCCCCGCGGAGTAACTCATGTTGAAGGGAATCAAGGGCGCACTCACTTTGGCCGCAGGCGCAGTCGCGCTGGCCGCGGTCTCGTACGCCGGTTACGTTTCGATCAACGGTGACAGGAACGCCGCTGCGGGCCAGGTGGCGTCGAGCGCCGCGAGAGATCCGGGCGAGCAACTTCGCATCACGCTCGATCCCAAGGGCTTTCAAGGCAACGTGCGCGAGGCTTATGAGGTCGCCGAGCGCGACCCCGCACTGCTGGCGCAACTGCACTGCTACTGCGGATGCGACAAGGCCGACGGGCACAAGAACCTGCTCGACTGCTTCCGCGATTCCCACGGCAGCACCTGCGCGATCTGCGTTGGCGAGGCGCGCGATGCGTCCGCGATGGCGGCGCGCGGCGTGACGATCGAGCAAATCCGCGACGCGCTGCGTGCCCGCTACGCGCACGGGAGCTGATGCTTGGTCGGCCTCGTCTCCGCGTATATCGAACACTTCACCTATCTCGGTTTGTTCGTGGTGCTGATGCTCTGCGGCTTGGGGATGCCGATTCCCGAGGACGTTGCGCTGCTCGCCGGCGGCTACCTGGTGCATCGCGGGATCACGCGCTATCCGATCACGCTAGCCGTGTCGCTGATGGGCGTGGTGGTCGGCGACAACTCGCTCTACTTTATCGGCCGTCATTTCGGCTCCGGTTTGGTGCGTTACTTCGGACTGGCGCGGCCGGGACGCCAGTTGCAAATCGAGCGTATCCAGAGCTTCATGCAGCGCCACGGCCATCGCGCGATCTTCTACGCTCGATTCCTGGCCGGTCTGCGCGCGCTGATCTATCTGTCCGCCGGATCGTTCGGGGTCCGGCCCGCCGTATTCCTGCTTTATGATTTGCTGGGCGCGCTGATCTCGGTGCCCGTGGTCGTGACGCTCGGTTACCTGTTCGGCAAGCAGCTTGAGATTCTGGTCAAGTATCTGGGCGGATTCGAGCGCCTGATCGCGATGGTGCTGATCCTGTGCGTCGCGGTCTACGCCACCAGGATGCTGGTGTTCCGCCCACCCGCCGAGAGCGAGACGAAACCCGGCTAGCGATGTATCATCGAGGGCGTAGCGCCCGCCTCCGGTTGCCCGTCAATGGAATTCAAACTGCCAGCGCTAAACCTGAAAGCCAAGCTGATCGTGCTGATCGTCGCACTGCTCGGCCTGACTCTGGGCGCGGAAGTCTGGGTCAGCCTCGGGACGCAGGAAGCAATCGTCACGTCGACCCAGGAGCGGGTCAAGGATCTCGCGCGCGTTATCCAGATCAGCGTCCAGGAGCTGACCGCGGTGCGCAGCACCGATCCCGACAACCTGCACAGTTACGTCGGCAATCTGCACACCAAGGGACTCGAGGTTTCGATCGCGTCGAGCGAAAACCTGATCATCAACAGCTCGAATCCGCATCTGATCGGCGCAGCGCTGCGGCCCAAACAGGCTGAATGGCTGACCCCCGAGCAATTGAAGCATCCCGAGGACCTGGTCACGATTCCGCCCGGCAAGCTGGGTCCGCTCTCGCCCGAGACGACGGTCTATCTGATCCCGGTCGAGGTCGAAGACCATCTGCTCGGCTATGTGCAGGTGGTGGCGAATTTCGCCGATTTCGCGCAGCCGCTGGCGCAGAATCGAACGCGTCAGCTGGGGATCGCGTTTGCGATTTTCACGATCGGACTGGCCTTCGCGTACATTCTTGCCGATCGCTACGTCAAGCCGATTCACGCGGTTGCCGACGCCGCGCAGAATATTGCAGCGCGCGGACTCGAACCGGTTCCCGAGGCGCATCGCCGCGACGAGATCGGGCTGCTGACGCGCAGTTTCAACGAGATGGTCGGGCAGTTGCAGCGCGCTCGCGAGCGGGAGCAGGAGCTGAACCGCCTGGAGCGCTTCACCGCGCTCGGCCAGCTGGCCGGCGGCCTGGCGCACGAAATCAAGAATCCGCTGAACTTCATCAGCCTGGCGCTCGATCAACTGCGGACGCGCTACGCGCCGCAGCCGCCCGCCGATCGCGAGGCCTTCCTGCGCCAGCTTACCATCATGAAGGACGAGCTGCGCCGCCTGTCCGAGCTGGTGCAGAGTTTTCTGCACTACGGCAAGCCGATCGAGATTCATCCGGCGCCGACCGACCTGCATCAGCTGGTCGACGGCGTAGTCGCGTTGTCGGAATCGAAGATGAAAAGCCAGGGTATCGACCTGGTCGAAGAAGGACGCGACGCGCCGGCGCTGCTCAACGTCGACGCGGAAAAACTGCGCACCTGCTTTATCAATGTGGTCGCCAACGCGATTCAGGCGATGCCGGAGGGCGGCAACCTGGCAATCGCATTTCGCCGCCTTAACGGCTCGATGGTGGTGACCTTCTCCGACAACGGCCAGGGAATCGGCGCCGAGGTCGTAACCCACGTCTTCGAGCCCTTCTTCACTACCAAGCGCGAGGGCATCGGCCTCGGGCTGTTTCTCTCCCGCGCGATCATGGAAACGCACGGCGGCACGATCGATATCGGACCCAACAACAACGGCCACGGCACCACCGTGACTTTCACCTTCCCGCCCGGCGCGGTACTCAATCAATCATGACCCAGGCTTCAGTGCTGGTCGTTGAAGACAACGACCTCGAACGGCAGATAACCGCGGACACGCTGCGCGAAGAAGGCTTCGCGGTCGAGGAGGCGCCGGTCGGCAAGCGCGCGATGGAGCTGCTGGCGCTGTCACGCTTCGACGTCGTGCTGACGGACCTGATGATGCCCGGGATGTCGGGCGAGGAACTGCTCGCCAAGGTGCGCAGCAGCTATCCCGGCAGCCAGGTCGTCGTGCTGACGGCCCACGGCACCATCGATAGCGCCGTGCAGGCGATGAAGACCGGCGCGTTCTACTACCTGACCAAACCGACCGATCGCGAGACGTTGGTGATGACGGTGGCGAAGGCGGTCGAGCTCTCCAACCTGCAGCAGGAGAACCTGCTGCTGAAGCGGCGGCTCGAGGGCAAGTTCGAAATCGAGGGCATCGTCGGTCAGGATCCCGCCATTCTCGAAGTGGTTCGACTGGTGCGCCGAGTCGCGCCGTCCAACTCGACGGTCCTGATTCAAGGCGAAAGCGGCACCGGCAAGGAAGTGGTCGCCAAGGCCATCCATCGGCTATCGCCGCGAGCCGCACGCACTTTCGTTGCGATCAACTGCTCGGCGGTTCCGGAGAATCTCATCGAAAACGAATTTTTTGGCCACGAGCGCGGCGCCTTCACCGGCGCCAACGAGCGCAAGATAGGGCTGTTCGAGAGCGCCGACAAATCGACGCTGTTTCTCGACGAGATTGCCGACTTGCCGCAGGGGTTGCAGGCGAAGATCCTGCGCGTGCTGCAAGAGAAAGAGTTGCGCCGCGTCGGCGGCAACGACTCCTTCCGCATCGACGTGCGGCTGGTCGCCGCGAGTAATCGCAACCTGGCCGAGGAAGTCGGCGAGGGCCGTTTCCGCGAGGATCTCTACTACCGCGTCAACGTCGTCACCGTCACGATGCCCCCGCTGCGCGAGCGGCGCGGCGACATCCCACTGCTCGCCAATCACGCGCTCGCCAAGTTCGGGCATCTCGCCGACGGACGCGGCAAGGAAATCAGCCGCGAAGCGATGGAAGTTCTGCTCGACTACTCGTGGCCGGGCAACGTTCGCCAGCTCGAGTCCGCGATCGAGCGCGCCCTGCTGCTGTGCGAGGGCGAGAAGATCATGCCGCGCGATCTGCCGCAGGAAGTGTTGTCGCGCAAAACTCCGGCCCGCAGCAGCGACCGTCAACGCGGCGACAAGTTCGAGATCCCGAGCGAGGGTTTGAATTTCGAAACCTTCGAGCGCGACCTGATCCTGCAAGCGATGGACAAGACCGATTGGGTCATCGCCAAGGCCGCCAAACTTCTCGGGATGAGCTACCGGACGCTGCAATATCGAATCGACAAGTTCGGCCTCAAGCGCGGCGAGCAACCCAAGCCGCCGCCCGCCGAAGCAAAGGGCTAGAGCCAGCGACGGCCCGCGCCGTCACTCGGACGCCCAGCCAGTCGGCAGATAAACCCAGCAACCCACCGCGCGCCCGTCCGCAGCGACCACCTCGATTCGCTCGCGCGTGTACAGCTGCGGCACATTCTCGTAGCGGTCGAGTATTTCCAGGTCGCGCGGCTGGAGCCCCTCCAGAATTGCGCCCTCGACCGTCGCGCCGGTTTGCCGAGCGATGAAGAAGTAGCGCTTCTGTCCACGCGTGTATCCGGGCAACCGCGCCGGCGTCGCATCGACGGGTCGTCCCAGCAACCGGATGCGCTCAGCCGCGTCGATCAATGTGCCGTAAACGAACAGCGTCACGCCGTCGATTTCTGAGTTCATCGTTTCTTCCTTAAGGTGCTCGATGCCTCCAGTCTCGTCAACAAAAGGCGCCTCGAACTGCCACAGGTTGCTGCCGGCGCTTGCGTGTGTTAGCTCCACAGATGGTGCTGTGGGGAGAATGAACGATGTCGATGCGGAGTAATTTCACGCGGCTTGCAGTTGCGACGCTCGCGCTGGTCGCGGCGGCGTGCTCGTCGATGACCCGGAGCGGAACGCTCAGTCCCGGGATGACGCCTGATCAGACAATCCAGTCGATGGGCCAGCCCGACCTGAAGGATAATATCGCGGACCCAAGGCACAGCGGCGTGAGCGTAGTGCGCTTTGTCTGGCTCGACTCGGGCAAGGCTGCGATTTTCGGCCCGGACGACAAGCTCATCAACGTGCAGACCGTCGAGACCAACACCAAGCAAAAGGTCGAGCAGCAGGCCAAGGCGGAGGAGCATCCGCCCGAAGCCTTCGACCCGATCGAAACCCCCCTCAACTATCTATTCTTCCCGGTCAAAGCCGGCCTGACCTATCTTGGCGCCGGCGCGAATTGTGTCGGTGGCGGCGGATGCCAGGCGCCGGAGCTGCCTCCGCCTGGCGCCTCATAAGAATTCGAATTGATCAGTGAAACGAAAGTCTGCCGTGCGTCCGGGGCGACGCATCGGGCTAACGTCAACCATTGACGCATTGACGTTCACTTTCGGTGCATCGCTAACTTGTTGTTTATCCTGAACGTCATTATGTTTATGCTGGATTAGTGATGTTCACTTGCCCTTTCCGCTGCTTGCAACCGCATCCGTTGTCACACTAGACTCCCGCGCCGGGTCTTGGCGACAACGCGATTGATGCGCAAAAATGGATGGCAGATACGGAACGGTCAATTGTGTTCGCCGCACCGCTCGACACTGAGGGTGCCGAGATTCACTTCCGCAAATCTTAGGATAGGTGCGATTGGCAGAGTACGAAATATGAAAAAGGAAACATTGGGACAGGTCCTCAGGCAGCGCCGCGAGGCGTACGCTCTCACCCAGCGCGAACTCGCGCGCAAACTCGGCGTCAAGGCCAGCCACGTCGCATACCTCGAGAACGGACGGCGCCGGCCGTCGCTCTCGCTGCTAGCGCGACTGGCCGACACTCTTGAGCTGGACAAGCAGCGGCTGTTCCTGCTGACCCATCCGGAAGCTGAGGGGATTCTAAATTCGCGGCGCGAGCCGGCGCGCGCGCAGCGTGCCGATCACGCGTGGCGAAAGTTCGTCTCCAATCGGGGAATTCTGGCGCGGCACAAGATCACCTCGCAGGAGCTCAAGGTCCTGCAGAAGGTGAACCTGCTGGGACGCGTCTCGGCGCCGAACCAGTTCCTGTTCATCCTCAATTCGATCCGCCAGGCGGTCGAAGAGGAATAGCGCCTCAGCGGCCCGTGGCCCGCGGTACGCCGACTCCGTGCAGGAAGTCGGTCCGCGCGGCCATCGGATCGCGCGCGACCGCCTGGTTGTAGGCGGTCATGATCGTCCGCGCGTCCTGCGAGCACATCAGCTGCGTCATCTCCATCCGCTCGACGTACAGCCCTGACTCCAGGTCGCGGTCCGCGCCCACGTACACCGCGCGCTTGATCGCGGCGACCGACCGCGGCGGCCGCTTGGCCAGCGTGCGCGCCCAGCCCATCGCGAACGGCAGCAACGTTTCCGCCGGCACCACGCGATTCACCATTCCCATCTTCTCCGCCTCGCGCGGCGGGTACACGTTGCCGAACAGCATCACCTCCAGCGCACGCGCCCGTCCGATCACGCGCGGCAGCCGTTGCGTTCCGCCACCGCCGGGCAGAATTCCGAGCACCGCCTCCGGCAGCCCGATTTGATACGGCCCGTCCGCCGCGATTCTGAAGTCGCACGACAGTGCCAGCTCGTAGCCGCCGCCCATGCAGTCGCCGTTGATCGCCGCAATCACCGCCTTCGGCATCAGCATGATCCTGTCGAGCATGCGGTGAAATCCGGCCGACAACGCGGGAAATGTCTGCGCGCACGCTGCCGGATCTTCGGCCATCGCGGCCAGCTCGTCGACGCTGTAGTGCGTGATGAACTTGCCGTCAATTCCGCCGGTGAGAATGATCGCGCGGGTCTCTTCGTCGTTCTCCGCGCGCCCGATCAACTCCAGCAGCTCCTGCGACATCGGCCCCGTCATGTAGTTCATCGGCGGGTTGCTGATAGTCCAGACCTGGACGCTTTCGTGCTGTTCGACTTTGAAATGTTTCATCGATTTTCCTCTCCGCCAGCCCGCGACTAGCTCCGCCTCGCCAGGTTGTCAAGCCGGTTGAGGCACGCTTTCCGATGGTTTAGGCTGAGCGGTGAAACGTGCCCGCGATGAAAATCGACATCGACCTCAAGGCCGGCTTTCTGCAAAGCCTCAAGCGCGAGGTGCTCGACTCGCTCAACGTCGAAGAGAAGGCAATCATCGAGGTCTCCACCGGCGAGATGGGCAACAAGCCCGACGCGGTCAAACTCGGCTGGCTGAAAATGCGTACCAAGGAGACTTGGACCAAGCAGCGCTACACCAAGGCACTCGCGCGCACGATGGCGCGGCTGCGCGAAGCCGTCGCGCAAGCCGAAAAAGAGCCGGGCAAGGAGTCGAAGGAGTAGCGCGCGCGTCGGTCAGGGTTCGATTCGCGCGACCCGCCGCTTGCCGACCTCCAGCACCTTGTGCTCGCCCGGAACGAAGCGAAAGTTCACGTCGGTAATCGTCCGCCCGTCCACTCGCACCGCACCCTGGCTGACCAGGCGGCGCGCCTCGCTGTTCGACGAGGAGAATTGCAGCTGCTTCATCAGCTCGCAGATCCACAGATCCTCGGCGATTCGATAGACCTGCGCCGTCGCCGGGACCTCGCGCCGCTGAAACTTGCTCTCGAAGTATTGCTCCGCGCGCCGCGCCGCATCTTCACCGCGATACTCGGCGACGATCGTGCGGGCGAGCCGCTTCTTGGCTTCCATCGGATGCGTCGCGCCTGACTTGACTGCGGCCACCTCCTCCGGCGGCGCGTTCGTCAGCAATTCGTAGTAACGCGCCATCAACTTGTCCGGCACCGACATCAACTTGCCGTACATCTCCTCGGGCTCGTCGGTCAGCCCCACGGAGTTACCGAGCGACTTCGACATCTTGCGCTCGCCGTCCAGCCCCTCCAGCAGCGGCATCGTCATCACCACCTGAGGCGGCTGGCCGAAGTCGCGCTGCAGCTCGCGCCCGACCAGCATGTTGAATTTCTGATCGGTTCCGCCTATCTCGAGGTCGGCCTGCAGCGCCACGGAATCGTAGCCCTGGATCACGGGATAGAGCAGTTCGTGCAGGAACAACGGCTCCTCGTTCGCGAGCCGCTTCTCGAAATCGTCACGCTCGAGAAGTCGGGCGACGCTCAGCTTGGCCGCGATTTCGATCAGCCGCCGCACGCCCAAGTCGTTCATCCATTCGCTGTTGAAGCGAACTTCGGTTCGATCGGGATCGAGAATCTGAAAAGCCTGCGTTCGGTAGGTCTCGGCGTTTTGCGTTATCTGCTCGCGCGTGAGCGGTTTGCGGGTCTCGGAGCGCCCGGTCGGGTCGCCAATCATCGCGGTGAAGTCACCGACCAGGAAAATCACCGTGTCGCCGGCACGCTGGAAGTCGCGCAGTTTTTTTAACACCACGCTGTGACCGAGGTGCAGGTCCGGCGCCGTGGGGTCGAGCCCCAGCTTGATTCTGAGCGGCCTGCCCAGGGCAAGTTTCGCCGCTAGTTCGGCAGGCGAGATTATCTCCGTGGCGCCGCGCGCGAGCGTGGCAGCCCGTGAACTCGCTTGCTTGTCGTTCGCTGTTCGCTTGGTCAATTCCGCTCGCTAAAGCTCCCGCAGCCCTCAAGGGTACAGGAATTCTGTCCGCGCGGAATAGCCTCAACGCAATGGTGGCGCGGTGCACCGCGTCATCGCCGGCCAGCGTGGCTGCTGAGCAACTGTTGGCGATTTCGGTCGGCCTGAACCCGCTGCCCGTTTGCGCGCTGCTCGCGAGTCTGCCGCGGCGGAATCAAGGCGAGCTTGCGCAGCCTCAGTTCCACGACCTCGATCGAGCGCCTGTGCAGCAAGCTCAACTGCCGCAGACGCAAGTCGCATCGCGGGAACTCGCGCTGCGCGGCCTCGAACGCGCACGACAGCTTGCGCCGCCGCTCGCCGAAGCAGGTCGGCCCATAAACCTCGCCCAGCAGGCACAGCTCGATTTCCTTCAATTCGCGCATACACCAACCGATGCATTCGTAGTCGTCGAGCGCGTTGGTGGCGTGGAGGCAAACCGAGTTCGGCAATTCGTCCGGGCGCAGCCGCCCGGCCTTCCCGCCGCCCAGCAGTTCGCGCACGCGAAAGAAGAAGCGCAGGGCATCCTCGGCTCTCTTGAAGCGCGTTTGGTGATTGTCAATCATGCGCAGCCCCTTCACCGGAGACGAATTTCGGTAAGCCGCGCCAAGCGCCTGTGCGCCTGAAAAATGAAACGCTGACTGTTCCCGCGGCAATCCTCACGCCAGGTTCGCCCGCGGCAGATCAGTTACTGCGCCGCAGCGCAACGAAGCCTCCAATGATAGTCTGGACTACTCCGCGCGCTGCGCGCTTGTCAACTGTCTGATAGGCTTTCTAATCATCTTGTTACCATCGCGGAACGTACCCACTTCGTTTCACACGCGTTGGTTGAAGCGATTCATCGCCTGCTCGAGCCCCAGCGCAGCTATTGCTTCCACCGCGTTCGCCGCGCGATCGAGCGTCGATCCGAAACTCTCGAGTTCGGTGCGGTTCATCGGCTGCAACAGGTAATCCTTGCTCGCGTCGCCGTCGGGAGGACGGCCGACGCCAATTCTTACGCGCAGAAACTCGACTGTGCCCAGCGCCTCGGCGATTCCGCGAACGCCGCGGTTGCCGGCGTCGCCGCCGCCCTGCTTGATTCGCAGCCGGCCTGCTTCGATATCCATTTCGTCGTGGATGACGATCAGGCGTTCGGCTGAAATCTTGAAATAGCCGAGCAAGTCGGCAACGCACTCGCCGCTAAGGTTGTAGAAAGTCTGCGGCTTTACCAACACCGCCGGTTTTTCGTCCAGCGAAAAGTCAGCCGTCAATCCCTTGAATCTCCGTCGGCTGATTTCGACTCCAGCGCGGCGCCCCAGTCGATCGACGGTCATGAAGCCGGCGTTGTGGCGCGAGCGCGCATACTCGGCGCCAGGATTGCCAAGTCCCACAACGGCCCACTGAATCGACGGGCGGTTTTCAGCGTCGGTACTTTTTCCCGTCTTGCGCGCGCTGCGGAAACTTCCGAACAGGCGCCTGATTGCCGACATCAAGCTCCCCGCCTTCGTACGCCTCGCACCGGCGCCGTGCGCATCAGCGGTGCGAGCGCCTTAAACAACGCTGTCATCTCGGCGGCGGTTCCGATCGAAATCCTAAGCGCGTCCTGAAGGATCGGCGTCGCGAAATGCCGCACCAGAATTCCCGCCCGCTTGAGCCCGCGCGCTATCGGCGCCATGTCGCGCCCCGGCATCCGCGCCAGCACGAAATTTGCCTGCGACGGCGGCACGACAAATCCGAGCGCCCGCAGCCGCGACTCGGTGTGCGCGCGTGTGCGTTTCACCTTCGCGACATTTCGCTTCATCCAGTCCGCATCGCCCAGCGCCTCAGCGCCCGCGACCAGCGCGACCTGGCTCAGGTTGTACGAGTCCTTGACCTTCATCAACGCATCGATGACCGCCGGATGTGCGAAGCACAGACCCAGCCGCATTCCCGCGAGCGAGTACGATTTCGACAGCGTTCGCAACACCACGACGTTGCGATGCCGGCGCACGAGGCCGAGCGAGTTTTCCTCGGCGAAGTCCACGTAGGCCTCGTCGATCAACAGCAGCCGGTTGCCCAGCCGCTTCGCAAGTTTCGCGAGATTGCGCGTCGGCGTAAGCGTCCCCGACGGCGAGTTCGGATTGCAAACGATCGTCAGGTTGGCGCGCGCCGCGGCCAGCGCGTCGAGCGGAAGCACGAAGTCGGCGCCCAGCGGAAAATGGATGATGCGCGCTTCCTGCACCAGCGCCAGCGTGTCATATAGCGAATAGGTCGGCACCGGGTACGCAACCGTGTCGCCCCGTCCGAGCACGGCGCGAAAGACCATCGCCAGCAATTCGTCGGAGCCGTTCCCCGCCAGGATCATTTTCTGCGGAATCGAATAGACGCGCGAAGCTCTCGCGACAAATGCGTCGCCACGCGGCGCCGGATACAACCGCAGCGACAATCCGGCAACTTCCCGCGCAATCGCGCGCCGCACGCGCGGCGACGGCGGATACGGATTCTCGTTGGTGTTGAGCTTGATTATCCGCTGGCCCGGCCGCGGCTGCTCGCCGGGCCGATACGGCGCCATCTCGGTTATTGATTTGCGAAACATCTGCGGATGCTAGTTCAGCGGCAGCGCGATTCGGTTGCCGGTGCGCGACGAACGATAGCATGCCTCGACCGCCTCGATCGCGCGCAGTCCGTCGGTCCCGTCAGGCGACGCTGTCACCTTGCCCTGGATCGCGCCGATAAAGTTGGCTGCAAGCTCACGAAATGGAGCAAGCAGATCGCGCGGGTCGAATCGCTTCATCACCTCGTCGCGCGAAAAGCCGGTCGCCTCGCTGCCGTCGGCCCTGACGATAGCGATATCCTGGCGCGGATACCCGGTCATCACGCGCCCCTCCGTGCCGTAAATTTCGATCGCCGACAGCGGCGGCATACTGCTCCAGCTCGCCTCGACAACGCCGACTACTCCCGACTTGAATCGCAGCACCATCGCGCCCGTGTCGTCAACTTCGATCTTCTTGGCCAGCGTCGCGACCTGCCCCGACACCGAGTCGACCTCTCCCATGTACCAAATCGCAAGGTCCGCGACGTGAACCCCGAGATCGAGCATCGCGCCGCCGCCCGCTTCCGAAGCCGTCGTGAACCATTTCTGCCCCGGCGCCCACGACTCGGGTCCGCCGTGAGATAGCCGCGCGCGAATGAAGTGCGGCCTGCCGATCGCTCCGCTTACGAGGGCGTCCTTGATCGTTCGTTCGAGTCCGCCGTACCGCCGCTGCATCGCAACCATCAGCACCCGGCCCGCGCGGCGGGCGGCATCGACCATCCTGCGCGCCTCAGCTGCAGTCGGAGCCATCGGCTTCTCCACCAGCACGTGCGCGCCGCTCGCGAGCGCCTTGAGCGTGAACTCGCAATGCAAATGGTTCGGCGTGAAAACACACACCGCATCGGGCCGCTCGCGCGCGAGCATTTCGTCAAAGTCGGTGACGACTCGCGGACGATCGCTGCCGCCCGGCCACAGGGCATCGACAACGCGCTGCGCCTTTTCCGCGGTGCGGCTCTGCAGCGCGACGATTCGCGCATCCGCGACGCTGCGCAGCGCTGGAATGTGCGCGCGTTCCGCGATCGCACCGGTCCCTGATATTGCGACTGTGATCATTTTGCTTTTGTCGTCCGCCGTTTCCTCACCGCGCGCCGCGACTCCGTCGATTCGAGTAGCCACTTGACGTACGGAGGAGAGCCGCGGTCGGCACTCAACGCGAGTACTTCCGGCACATCATACGTGTGCAACTCGCGAACGCGCCGTTCGACCCTGACGTAAAGCGTCGCCCGCGTCTTGATGAGCAGCAGGTACTCGCGATCGTCTTCGACCTTGCCGCGCCATCGGTATATCGACCTTATCGGACCGACGATATTGACGCACGCCGCCAGCCGCTCATTGACCAGCGCGCGCGAAATCGCCACGGCCCGCTCTTCGCTGCCTGCGGTTACCAGGATGACTCTCAGACGATGCGGTGTTCTTGATGGCATCGTGGCGGTCCGTGGAAGTCAGCGCCGGACTTCGCGCAACAGTCTTTTCCGCAATTCTTTGGCAGTGCATCGATACTTGAACGCTTTGCGATCGTTCACGAACAGCACCGGCACCTCGGTTCCGAAACGCGCTTCGAGCTCGGCATTCCCGTCGATCTCGACGCGTTGAATCTTCGCATCGAACTTCGGCAACTCCGCGGCAAGCGTCTGTTCCATTTCGTGACAAAGCTCGCAATCGTTTCTGGTGTAGAGAACCAAGTTAATCATGGGTTGACGCTTAAGACCCACACTTCGGCGTACTCTAGCGGGCGCGATTCAGGAGGCCAAGTTGCCTCAGCACCGCGGCGGTCGCGGGACACGGCAACTTCCGCGAGTCGCGAAC
Source organism: Candidatus Acidiferrales bacterium (assembly GCA_035631915.1). GTDB lineage: Bacteria > Desulfobacterota > Binatia > Binatales > Binataceae > Binatus. The sequence goes on from DASQHV010000208.1 coordinate 13,429, forward strand.
TCGGACCAACAGACGAAGATGCGCCGCCAGCAGCATCACGTCACTCCAGCGATCGACGTCGTACCAGGCCGGCCCCAGCGCGAATCGAATTCGTGCGCGCTTCAGGCGGCGGAGCGTTTTCTCCAAAACGTCGGAGCGGCCCCAGCGCATTCCGTCAAAAATCGCCGGCATCGCGCCGCGGACTCCAAGGGCGTAGTAGCCGCCGTCTAGACTCGGCGCGACTACGACTCGAGCGCGGCCGAGCGCCGTTATGCTTTTGACGAGCAATTCAGCCGGCAGCGTCGGCGTGTCCGTTCCGATCAGCAATGCGCCGCCCGATGCGAACGGTTCGAGCGCGCACTCCATCCGCCGCCCAAGCGAGCCCGTCCCTTGGTCGATCAACTGGGCGCCGAATTGCTGCGCCAGCCGGCGAAAGTACGCGCTGCGACCGGCGCCGTTCGGCGCGCTCGCCGCGATCACGATCTTCAACGGCTGCGCGCG
>DASQHV010000209.1:0-2749 GCA_035631915.1 Candidatus Acidiferrales bacterium
CCCCCCACCCCCGGCAGGGGCCAGCCCCTGCACCCGAGACAGGAAAAAGATGCGGCCGCAGCGGCCTGTTAGGAAGTTAGAAAGGAAGAGTTCTTGGAGTGGCGGCGCAGTGTGAATTTCCGCTCGGTGCGGGCGCTCTCACGAGCCGGCCAGTGCGCGCATCGTATTCGGATAGTCGCGCGCGGAGGTCGCGGCCGGTCCGATCGGGAACACCACCGGATGAGTGACGCCGGCGGCGCGAAATCGCGCAACGAAATCGCGCCCGGCCTGCGCTTTGCCGAACACCGCGATCTTGCGGCATGACTCTTCCTTGATTGCCTTGGGCGCCTCGTCGCGCTTGCCTTCCTTCCACAGCCTGCGAACTTCCTCGAACTCTGCGGCGAGTCCGTAGCGCGCGAACATCTGGTTGTAACTGTCCACGAACGCGTAGCCCGCCAACTCGCGCCGGAAGGAATCGACCGCCTTGTCTTCGTCGTCGGTGATGCACATGCGGATGTAGATGCCGACGTCGATCGCGGACGGGTCGCGGCCGGCGGCCCGAGCGCCTTCGTGAATATGCGCAACCATCGGCGCAATTGCTTCGGGCGGCGAGTAATTCATCAGCACGCCGTCGGCAACCTCGCCCGCCAAACGGAGCATCGGTGCGTTCAACCCGGCCAGGTAGATGCGCGGCGGCCGCGGCGCCGTGAGGCGCATACCGAGGCGGAAGTCGGACTTGTAGACCTCGCCCGCGAACTTGGAACGGCCATCGGTGAAGAGCTGGCGCATGATCGTCACGCACTCGCGCATCGCCGTCACCGGCTTGCGGTACGACGCGCCATGCCAGCGCTCGACGATCACCGGACTCGACACGCCCAGACCCGCGATTGCGCGCCCGCCGGATAGTTCGTTGATCGTCAGAAATCCCATCGCCATTACGCCCGGCGTACGAATCTGGATCGGCACCACGCCGGTGGCGAGCTCGGCCGTTTTGGTGTTGACCGCGAGCACCGCGAGGCTGACGAATGCGTCGGGTCCGGAGACTTCGGCGATCCACAGCGACGAGTAGCCGAGGTCTTCGGCCTCGCGCACAATCGCCAGGCGGTCGGCGAGCGGGCCGCCGCCGATCGAGGTTTGCAATCCGAGCTTTCTTTCTGTTGCCATCGCAATTTCCGCGCAGGTTTGATTTGGTTCGGGCAGATTGTGTAGCTAATCGATCAAGCCTGCAAGGAGAAGTCTGCCGGCAGACTGGTAGCAATACTCGAAAAGGGAGGGCGCGATGGCCTACTTCGATTCCGATGGCGTGCAGATTTACTACGAGGAGCGCGGCAGCGGAGCGCCGGTAATTCTGGTGCATGGATTTGCGTCGCGTGCAGATCACAACTGGGGTGAGGCATGGTTCAGCGCGCTCGCGGATAAATATCGCGTCGTCGCGCTCGACTGCCGCGGCCACGGAAAAAGCGGCAAGCCGCACGATCCGCGGGCGTACGCCGGCGACACGATGGGCGACGACGTCATCCGTCTGATGGACCATCTGGGAATCGCGCGGACGCTGCTGATGGGCTATTCGATGGGCGGGCGAATTTCGCTGGGACTGCTGAGGTCGCATCCGGAGCGCCTGCGCGCGGTAGTGCTTGGCGGAATCGGCGCTGCGTCGGCGGCGGATGGGTCCGCGTTGATGCGCAATCGCAAACCGATCGTGGAGGCGTTGCTGGCCGACGACGCTTCGAAAGTCGCAGCCGAAACGCCGCGCCAGTTTCGCCAGTTCGCGGCCGCCGTGGGCAACGATCTCAAAGCGCTGGCGGCTTGCATGGGCGCCGATCGTGCCGACCTGACGGCGGAAGAGATCGCGGCGCGTCCGATCAAGGTGCCAGTGCTGATCGTGATTGGAACGAAGGATCTGCTGGTTGGCGATCCGAGCCGGCTGCAGAAGGCCATCCCGGGCAGTCAGCTGGTATTGCTCGAAGGGCGGGACCATCTGTCCGCGCCGGGCGACGAGCGGTTCAGAGCGGCGGTGTTGAAGTTTTTCGAGCGCGCGCCCGCGTAGCGGCGCGTCAACTGAGACGAGGCGCGCTCAGAGAGCCGGACAGCTGATAGGGCCGCGTGCCGGGCGGATGCGGTAGCATCGCGAACAGCGTCGCGAGTTGCGATGCCGCGGCGGGCGAGGGGACCAGCGTAAACTGAACGTCGAGCGTGCTTTGCGCGGCGTCCGGTGCGAGCAGGATCGTTCCGGTTGCGCTCACCTCCAGGTCGCCGCCGCTGGTCTTGAATTCCTGAATTGTCAACTTGCCGCCGTCCAGTTTGAATTGCGCATGCGCGCGGCCCAGGCGAATAACCGGGATTCCGGCTCCTGGAGCGATTGTCATCGCGCTGCCGTTCAATTCCCCGCCTCCGTTTCCATCCTCGAGTCCGCCACTTGAAAGCAACAACTGCGTGTGGCCTGAAAGAATTCCAGTTGCGGAGACGCCGGATCGCTCGAACGAGTGCTCGCGCGCGAGGTTCACGCCGTCGAATTCGCAATCGACCGTAGTGGCGTGGCCGTTCTGACGCAGCGCCAGGTTCACAACGCCGTCGTAGATGCTCGCGTTTACGCGGACTCCCGGATGAAACATCAGCAGCGAGACGATTGAAGGCGCGATTCTGACCGCGGGGCTTTCGATCAGCAACGATGGCGGATTGGAGCGCGTCGAAGTCAGACGGACGCCCGACAACTTTGCGCCGAACGGAAACGCGAAGCCCTGGCTGGCGGTGTCCAACTCAAGACCCATCG
>DASQHV010000210.1:0-11572 GCA_035631915.1 Candidatus Acidiferrales bacterium
CTGATATGGGAGGAGTACTATCGCGACGCTCTTTGAAGTCTCGGAACTATTGAGTCGAAGTAAATCTGGGCGCCTCCTTCTATCGGGTGTCCCAGCGAGGCAAATGGACAAAAGGGCCTATTCTCAGAATCCTGAGGATAGCGCTCGCATTCCTTGTTGCGAGCATCATAGACGGCGTCACACACTGGGGACTCCCAGTGACCGCAGTCAAATTCAGGCGGTCGCAACTTGGCGGTACCCGGGACGAATAGTGCATTCTTGTCCGTGAAACCAGATGGCACGAAAACGACTCTGGAGTCTTTCACGTCCTTTACACTCTGGGCCAGCAGGCGATCGGATTCGCACCAAAAAAAGAGGGCTCTGGAGATTGAGTTGTTCAATGTTTTCCGCGTTACCTTGCGCGGACGTGGCACCCTTAGGAGATCGAGCAGATTAGGTATGTGTTGCGAAAGAGAGTCACAACTAAGAATTGGAAAGTACCCGGTAACAACAATTCTACAATCACGATGCGAAAATCTGGTGACGATGTGCTTGAGAAGAGTCGTCATCTCCCTATGACAGTGTTGCTCGATTGATAGACGCAGATCATCCAGTCTAGGCAACGGAGCAACGATGTTTCCGATCTTCACATCATTTATTCCACCGTCCACAATTATGTATCGAACGGCGTCGGGCTCTCCGTCATAGAATACAGCTTGATCGAGAATGGTCGGTATTGAGCGCGGTATTTCGCCTGTAGCTACCTCCTTACCGGAGTTGACTGGGCTGTAGTAGTAAGGCTTCGTGATGTCATCGTCGACTCCACTACCGGTGAGAACAGTCGCTCCGGAATGGGCTTGATTGTGAACCTCCAGTTCCTTCAGCTCGCGAACAGTTTTACGCAAGTGTGCAGCCACCATGTAGCAGAACTTGTCGTCTTTCCGCAGTCCTTGTCCCCACACGATTGAATCGCCGAGGGCAAGCAGCACCGGGTTGGCCGTCGCTCGTTTAGGGATTGGTTTCTTCGTCTTTTTCATCTAGGTGGCCTACGGGGTCGCGGTTGCGTCGGTTCGATCCGAGTTGGAAGACGTCTTACGATTGCGCTGCACGATCTCAAGGTTCTGCTGAGCGTCAGTGTTGCCGTGCGCGGCCGCTTTGCGGAGCCATTGGACAGCTTGCCTGGAATCCTTTCGAACTCCGTGGCCCGCGTAATAGGCGGCGCCGAGTTCATTCTCGGCCTGAGCGTCACCTTGTGCCGCTGCCTTTTCGTACCATTCGATTGCGCGCTGGTAGTCCTGCGTCACGCCGTCTCCGTGCGCGTACGCGTGACCGAGCCCGGTCTGGGCCGGTGCGAATCCCTGTGCGGCGGCCAGCCGGAACCATGCGACGGCTTGAGCAGCGTCCTTCGGCACTCCCTGGCCGGCTTGATACATGTAGCCAAGGTTGCTTTGTGCCGGTGCGAGGTTCTGCGCGGCGGCTTTGCGGTACCATGTCATAGCCTGATCGTAGTCCTGTGTTACACCGCGACCATGTTGATAGGCATAGCCCAGGTTGTTTTCCGCCAGCGCGAAGTTTTGCGCCGCCGCTTTGCCGTACCACTCGATCGATTGCTTGAAATCCTTAGGTACCCCCAAACCCTGCTCGTACGCGCGACCGAGGCTGTTCTCGGCAGCCGGATCGTCGTGCGCCGCCGCCTTGCGGTATAGCTCTACCGCCGCCTCATAGTTCCGCGACACACCAAGTCCGTGTTCATCCAGATAGCCCAGGTTGTTCTCCGCGATCGGCAAGTCTTGCGCGGACGCTTTTTGATACCACTCGATCGCCTGACCGTAGTCTTGAGGCACGCCCAACCCATGCTCGCAGGCGTAGCCAAGGTTGTTCTCAGCAATTGCGAAGTTCTGCGCCGCCGCCTTACGGTACCATTCGAGCGCCAGGGCGCGATCCTGCGGCACGCCGCGGCCTTCATCGTAAAGATCGCCCAACGCATTCTGCGCGGCAGCATCGCCAGCGTCGGCATCGTGACGCAGCTTGTCGATTCCCTCTGGTGGCTTGGCGCCGTGATCCGAAAAAGCGCTCTGAGTGAACTGCAGCGGTTTCCCGATTCTCTGCCAGTCTCGGAGTCGCGTCAGCAGACTAAACCTGGCGTCAAGCTCGCCCGCGACGAGGAGAGTGACGGCGAGCAAAAGCAGTATGCTAGGTCGCGAGTCGATCTGTTCGCGTTCCACTTCGTTCAGCCTTGGTGAAAGCCGAGCTGACTGTCTTAAATTTGAGGGTAGGTGTCAAACGGCCGCGGTTGCTACGGAAACGAATTGCGCCATCAGTCGCCACTTGCGCTGAGAGCTGCGAATCGATGAGAATCGGGAACGTCATTCGTGCGGGGAGCCTCGTCATAATGCGCCTGGTAGCAGTCCTGACGCTATTCGTCTCGGCGGCCGTGGCATATTCAGCCTTTGCGCAGACCTCCCCCGACCCGGCAAGGGTCGAGCCCGCGCAGGGTACTTACAAGCTTTTGCTTGATAGCTCGGCCTACCGGGGACCTAGCGTCGATTCCGGCGAGTTGAGGCCGGTTCACGCCGGCAGGAATGTCGTTGTGACCGGTGCGACCAGGGACTTCGCGCAAGTGAGTCTCAAGGACGGAGCGGTCGGCTACGTGCCTCTGGACGCGATTGCGCTCCTCAAACCCGCTGACGCCAGCCTGATGTTGAGTTCGGATACGCCTGTGTATGTTCGCCCCCACCTCGCGAACGCCACAGTGGCAACACTTCGCAGAGGCACTTACGTTCACGTCGTTGGTGTCGCGTTGTACTATCTCGAAATTAGATTCGACAACGGCGTTGTGGGTTTTATACCGGTAAGCGCCGTTCGGGAGCGTCAGGCAGCTCAAGCTCAGTGAGCGGATCTCAGTGACAGTGGACCGCTCCGCCGCCGTAGCCTCCTCCCCCGTGCCCGCCGTGTCCGCCGCCGCCATATCCTCCGCTGGGTGCTGAGTAGCCGCCGTCACTACTCGAGCTCGCAGCTACGCCGCCGGCGATCGCGCCGCCAACTATCAGAGTCCCCAGCAGCACCGTGCCCCAGTCAGTAGTTGGCGGCTCGACCTGTGGCGGCGGTTCGGCAGGAGCAACGGGCGCGACCGCCACGACGGGTGGCGGCTCCGGTGCGACCGGCGGTGCGAACAGCGCGTCCACCACGGGTTTCTGCCTTCTCACTTGCTCGTCGATCGCCTGCTCTGCGGCCGGGTCTATCTGAACCGGTGGAACCGGCGGCGAGATAGCAGCCTTGTCGATGCTGGCGACTGGGCCCGGCGGCGGTGTTTGAGTGTGGACGGTTACTGGTTTCAGCGGGATGATTTCAGGCGGGAAGGCATTGACGTCGGCGGTCGCGACGTCTCCGATATCCTGCTTCTGCAACGGCTTGTCGGCTGGGACAGCTGCGTCGACTGGCGGTTCGGGCGGTGTGCTTCCCGCGCCCGCCGGGCCGTGGGACGGCTGCGGGTGGTCGGCATCCCGCCCCATCTGCTTAAGCTGAGTGGCGAGTGCGTCCCCTCGCGCGTACAAATCGTTGTTCTTCTGCTTCAAGTCCAGGATCGAGTTTTGGATCGCCTGGGGATCGGAAGCGCCGCCGTTCGGAGCCGGTTGAGCCGCCTTGCGCGGGATCGCCTGGAGCTTGTTCTCCAGCAACATGATCTGCGCGGCGTTCGTGTTCATCTCGCGCTGGGTGGCGTCGTACTGTCCTTGCAGATCGTCAGCCGGATCGGCCCCCGCGCAACGGGGTGTGAAGAACAACCACGCGCAGAGTCCCAGTACCAGGAGTAGGGGATCCCGCCGCCTCGGTAGACGAGCGACGATTTCCAGCGCTTGGTGCATTTGTGATGCTTCCAAATCACGCTATGCGCGCTTTGTTGGATCTGTCAAGGCTGGCTGTTTCCCGGCTTGGCCTGTCCTTGATGGAAGCGAACATCGGGCGTATTAAGCGCATGACGCGGGTGCAAATCGCTTCGTGGCTGGCGCAGAACGGAGGAACGTGAAGTTCTCGGCGCTGCTCAATACGGTTCGCTGGATGGTATCCGATCAACGGAGGCTGCTCGCCGAGGGTTTCGGCGAACGGGACACCTACGAGATGGAGGTGTACATCCCGATTTACGCCAGCAAGCACATCTTCCGCGACAAGGGGTTCGCCCGGCGCCGTGTAATCTTCGTCCGCGACCCAAAGATATTCGCCTCGGTCTTCAAGAGCTCTGAAGAACTGCTCGACGCCTCTTCCGCCTACGCGTTTGTCAAACCCTACTTCGGTGAAAAGTCGATCCTGGTTGAAAAGGGGGTCAGCCACCACACGGCGAAACAGGCCGTCTACAACGTCATCAGCCAGAACATGCAGATCGGATCCGACGACGTTTTGTTCTTCGGCTACACCATCGGAGAGATCTTCAAGAGCGGTACGTATCCGGTCATGCGCCCCGTCCAGCTTATCTCTGGCGCGTTCGTGCTGCGGACAATCTTCGGGGAACAGGGGTCGGAGCTTGCCGATGAGACGATCCAGCATGCGATCACAGAGATGGAAAGTCTGTCGGGTGTATTTCTCGAGATGCCGGCGGTGGTGCGATGGGCCCGTCGCCTCGGGATCGGGCTCTCGATCCGTCGCGAGCGAATCGCGCTGCGCAAGTTCGTCATTCGGCAAATCGCGCGGACCACTGTGCTCGACGATTGGACCAGCCCCGCGGGGCGCGATGTGCCCGTCGATCGCACCACCGCCGTCGACAACCTGATGACGATCCTGGTCGCGGGCTTCGAAACGACCGCGGCTACCATCGCGTGGCTGCTCTACGAGTTGGCCAATCGGCCCGAGATTCAAATCGCGCTGCGCGACGAAATTCTGCGGCGCATCAACGACGGAATGCTCGACTACCTGGCCGCCGACGATACCTTGATCGCGCGCTGCGTGTTCGAGGTGATGCGGCTCCATCCTTCGCTGCCGTTCGTCGTGCGGCAGGCAATCGGCGAGTTCCCGGTTGGCGACCTGACCGCACAGCCCAACGACTACATAGTGCTTGCGCTCGAGGAGATGCATCAGCGCTATTTCGGCGAGGATGGCGCGCGATTCCGGCCTGAACGTTTTCAGGTCAAGGATGGCCTGCCGAAACTGGCGACCTTCGGCGGCGGAATAAAAGCCTGTCCCGGGCGCGCCGTCGCGGTGCAGGAAATTCGCACCATCGTCGCGCTGATCGTCCTGTCCTTCAGCCTCAGGCTGAGCGACGCGACCGACCCCCGCGTTGGACGCAACCGCGTTTCGGCGACTCCGAAGGGCGGGATGGTATTGTCGCTGGACCGGATTTCGGCATGACGACTCCGATGCCGACGATTCCGCGCTGAGGCTCAATACTTGTCAAGTTGCCGACAGTGGGTGGATGGCAGAACCATCGCATGCAAGAGGTTGACCGCCCGTGCGATCGCGACGTCGAAGAGTTGGACGGATCGATGGTCGGACCGAAGCAGTCGATGGGCGCGCGACGGCGCCAGTCGCGCGCTCGCGTGGGGCGAAGATCGCGAGCTGCGATCCAACTCGGCGGCGGATCGGCGCTTTGGCGCATACGCGCAGCAAAGCCGAAGATTGAGGTCGCGGTACGCAACCGTCTGGATTTCGAGCTGGCTCCGCGGCGCGTGGTTCTGGAGCGTAAGCCGCGCGTCGCGCGCCGGCTGCCGGCTGGCCGACGCAATATTTCGCTCCGCTCTGCTCGGAGCGCGGAGCGCATTCCTGGTTTTGGTCGCGAGCCTTCGGCTGCTGACGGTTTTTCTGCTCTGGGTCGCGAAGCTGCTCTGCGCATCCTGGGACTTTCTGCACTGCCTAGCCGTCGAGGTCTTCGGCGCAAAACGCCGACGCGCCCGAAAGATCAAGCACGTGTTCGTGCTGATGATGGAGAATCGTTCCTTCGATCACATGCTCGGATTCGCCGGCCTGGAGGGAACCGACGCGATCACCGGCGAGCCAACTCGCGCCGACGACTTGGTCGGCAAGCAGTGCTCGAACGTGCATCCCACGGACGCCAGCAACGCGGCGCCAGCCAAAAGCGGCGCCGACTTCCAGTTCTTTGCGCCGTATCCGTGCCCCGGCCACGAGTTCAAAGACACGCTGATGCAGTTGTGCGGGAAGAACGCCGTGTACCCCGATCCGGCCACCGGCGGGTATCCGGCTATGGACCACAGCGGGTTCGTTGCCAGCTATCACGCGAAAGGCGCGCCGGAGCCGTCGCGGATCATGGATTGTTACTCGGCCGAACAGGTTCCGGTGCTGACGACGCTGGCGCGGGAATTTGCAGTCTGCGACCGCTGGTTCTCCTCGATGCCGGGGCCGACCTGGCCGAACCGGTTTTTTATCCACGCAGCTTCGTCCGCGGGACTCGATGACACGCCGTCCCCGCTCGAAATCGTGACCGGGACGCTGCTCGAGGGCTATCACTTCCAGAAGGGCACCATCTTCGATCGGCTCGACGACCGCTGCCTGGATTGGCTGGTCTTCATGGGCGACCATCTCCCGCAGGTCTTCGCGATCAGCGGCATGAGCGCGGCGCGGCTGAGCGGACACTTTTTGGAGTTCCAGTATTTCGATCAGATCGTGAACGCGCCGGATCTTCCGGCTGCGTACATTTTCATCGAGCCGAACTACGGCAATGTGCTGCCGACCAGTCCCGGCAATTTCAAAGGCGGCAACTCGCAGCATCCGCTCGACGACATCACCGCCGGCGAGAAGCTGATCAAAGAGGTCTACGAAAAAATCCGCAACTCGCCACACTGGAACGACAGCGTGTTGCTGATCACCTACGACGAGCACGGCGGCTTTTTCGATCACGTCACACCGCCGGCGACCGTCAGTCCCGGCGACAAGGTGACCGACCCCGAGAACAATCATCACCGGTTCGACTTTACGCAGCTCGGCGTGCGGGTGCCGGCGGTGGTGGTCTCACCGCTGATTCCGCGCGGCACGATCGATCACACGGTCTACGATCACGCATCGGTGCCGGCGACCTTGGAGAAGATGTTCAACCTCAGGCCGATGACGAATCGCGACCGGATGGCCAACACGTTCACCCATCTTTTTTCGCTCGCGACACCCCGGACTGACGCTCCCCTGACGCTTCCCGACCCGCCCGATTCCAACGCCGCAGGCGAGGAAGCCGCCGCGCTCCGAGCAGCCGGTTCAGCGATCGACGAGGACGCAGAAGAGGCGGCGCCCGTCGATGCGACTCTGCGTGGATTCCTGAATTCCTCGTTTGTTCTCGACTACAAGCTGGCGCCGGCGCCGACCAGGGGCGCGGTGGCGCGAAATTTCCTGAAGGTCCGGAATCGCGGCGATGCGCTCAGATATATGAGGGAGGTCGGGCTGCGAACACAAAACCGCCAACGCAAGTGGAAGCGGCGAAAGTTGAAGCTGGATTCTCAGGCCGCAGCCACCGTCGAGCACGTCGGCGACGCGCGGAATCCCGACAATCCACAGACGGGCGGCCGTGTTTGAGAGTTGCCGACCAAATGGTGATATCTTCCGTACGGTTCTGTCACCAAATGTGCGCGCAAGTCCGATGTGCGCGTGTCTATGCGGATAAGCTAGTACGTCCCGGCCAGGCCTCAGGGAGGAACTGATGAGCTTGCGGAGTCTCTTCACAACGACGGCCGCCTTTGTCGCGGGCGGGATCCTGGTCCTTGCGGGACCGGCAATATGGCGGCTGACCGCGCGCGTCATCGCCCATCGCGACGCTCACTATCGGGTCGTCTTCAACGGCTCGGTCAGCGGGCTTGCCGTGGGTGACGCGGTCGAGCGCAACGGCGTGGTGGTGGGGGAAGTCACGGATATCGGGCTGACTAACGACGCGGCGCCGCGGGCGCTGGTAAGCATCGAGCTCCAGCGCGGAGTGCCGGTGATGCGCGACTCGTCGGTGTCGTTCGGCGGCTCACTAATTACTGGAGTCCGCTCGATTGAGATCGATGGCGGGACGCCGGCGGCGGGGCGCGTGCCCAAAGGCGATCTTATCGTCGCCGACGAAGGGTCCGGCGATCAGAACGCCGAAGTCGCATCAGCCGCGCTGTCTCGTCCCAACGAACCGGCCACCGGCGCAGAGAAGCCGGGGGGAATGTCGAAACGGGCTGCGCTTACCCGCAGCGTGCAGGATTTTTCCGCCGCTGGACGCACGCTGAAATCCCTCTCGAGAGAGATCTCCTCGCCCGAGCGATGGCGCAGCATCGATTCGACGCTCGCTAACCTCAATCGCTCCAGTGAGAGTCTGAGTCATACGCTGGAGCGGGTCAGCACGATGATGGACAGTGTCGCGGCAAATCGCGATCGCTATTACGTCCAGCTCGATGCGACGATCGAGCGGCTGAATCGCACCCTCGACCAGGCCAACGACCTCTTTGCGACCAGCAACCGATTGATGAAATCGACCGACGCGATGGTGTCCTCCACCGCCTCGGCGATCGATAGCGGCTCCGCTCAAATGCAGCAGACGTTGAGCCAAATCGATCGCACCGCACGGCGGATTCACGAGACGGTGCAGACACTTGAGCCCAATCCTTCTTCGGCGATTTGGGGCGGCTGGTCCGGGCCGGCCGAGCCCCAGTGAGAGTTCGCGTCAGGCTGATGGCGGTGGCGGCTGCGATCGTCGTGCAAAGCGCCACGGCCTGCTCTCTCGGTCGGGGCCCCAAGCCGCAGATTCATCGCTATACGCTGGGCCCGGCGTCGTCGGCTGCGCTGAGCAGTGATCGGCCAGTCATAGAGTCGCGGCCTGTGCTCGGGATTGGCACCTATCGCGACACCGGCATCGCCTATCAGAGTTCACCCTACCGACTGGATAGCTACACCTTCAGCCGCTGGGCAGCCTCTCCGGTCGAGATGGTTTCCGCGCGCCTGAACGAGGTCGTCGAGCAGCCGCCGACCGGCCCGCGCCGCTCGATGCCGGCCATGGTGCTCGACGCGCGGCTGAGCGCCTTCCAAGAGGTCGACGAGGGTGGCAAGGTATCTGGTCTCGTTGAGATCGAGTTCTGCTTGAGGCCGAAGCGTCCCCCGTCAGTCGCGATCTGGTGCAAGGTGATTCGCCATGAGACCGTCGCGTCGGCCGACACCCGCGAGGCTGCGGTCGCGGCGATCACCATTTCGCTGAACGCTGTGATCGACGAGCTGACGGCGGAACTGAATCGCGAGTTTCAGTCGCTGCCGGCCGCTGAAGCGCAGGCCCGGGACGAAGACGAAGAGTCGCCACCCCGACGGCGCGTGGTCATTCCAAGCCTGCATTGAAGTTTTAGCGTGACGCCGTCGCCGTCCCGCATCGCGGACAGAATCGCGCGTTCGGCCTGAGCGGACTGTTGCATGATGCGCACGTCTGCGGCGGCGGGATTTCTGCTGACGGTCGATGGGTGCGAAGAACGCTCGCCAGTTGGTAGTAGACCAGGCCCTCGAGCATGCTTCCCCCGAGCCGGCTGAACCGCACCTTGTCGGGCGCGGGTACGCCAAAACGAAACGTCCAGAAGCCCGTAACTCCACGCACTGCCATGACGTACGTCGCCGGCTGGGCACTCGACCCGATGCCGACGACGACAAACGGCGTTGAGCTGCCGAGCTCCAGGCAAATCCCGACCAGCGGCGGGTTCAACGAAACGTCGTCGTCTTTGAGAGTCACCCAACCGCGCTCCGCGACCGACGCCAATCCCGCACGCAGGCGATCGCGGCTCACCGCGAATGGCGCCGGTGCGTGCGTGTTGAGTATTTCGGTGAGCCAGCGCCCGCCTTTTGCCGCGAGTCCCAGGTCGATTGCGGCGCCAAGACTGGAGGTGCTGAATCGATGCGATTGGTCGGGCCGCCGCCGTTCCAACGCGGCGCGCATCTGATCTTCGCGCATCGCGTCGGTTGCGGCCCCGAGCGCGGCCAGCTCCTCGCCGCTGAGATCGACGCTGAACGGCTCGGCGTGCAGAAAATGTTTCCAGCCCAGCCACTCGCCCGCCTGTTCCACGGATTCATCGACGACCGCTGGGAATGCAATCTCGTGCACGTCGTCCTTGATCACGTGAGCGACGATGCCCGCTCGGCCGACGTAGTAACGCACGGTCTGCACGTCGTCGGCGTCGCCGACCGTGAGATGAACCCACTGCGCGGGCGCGGCCAGAGTTTCGAGCGCGTTGCGCCATCCCGTGGTGGGATTCCCCGAACCGTCAACGACACCCTTCTCGATCAACCTGGCCAACGTCTGCTCGTCCGCGTCGCCGGCCGCGGATAGTCCGGCCAGCGGAGAATCCGATTCCGCCCGCAAGCCGGCAGCCTTCAGCGCCTCTCGAATTTCATCTGTCGTGAGGCTTCCGCTGGCCGCCGCTTCGGCCTTTCGCGTGGCGACGACGTCGCGCGTCGCGTTCATCATGGTGATCGCCAGCGACGACGCTGAGAGGTTTCCCTGGAACGCCGCCCGCTCGGCGTCGTGCAGAGTTTTGAACTCGCGCGTCGCGCCCGGAAGAGATTGTTCCACCTTCTCCGCGAGATGGCGCGGCAGATCCCGAAGATGCTCCAAGTGCGGCGCCAGCTCGCGAGCCTTGTCGGCGTTCAGCGTCCCGTCCGGATTGAAGATCTCGGCATGATGCGCGTCGATCGGAACCGCCGACATCGGCGCCGCAGTTGAGGGCGCAGCCCCGGCCGGCGTTGCTGTTGGATCCAGCGCGCTGCTCCCGGTGGCTGGCGGCGAGCCGGTACCAGCCGGCGTGGCGCTTCCTCCCGCGTGGCCCGGCTGCGCTCTAATATCGCCGACGGGGCTCTGGGGCGGCGCCGAGGTTCCGCCGGTCTGCGCGCGGATGTCGTCGACGCCTCGGTCGCCAAATCCCTGGCCCGCTTGGGTTCCCGAAACGCCCGTTGGAGCCTGGGCCACGCCTTGAGTGCCGCTTCCGCCGACGATGCCGGGCCTCGCGGTGCCTGACACGGCGCCGGGCTTCGCCTGGATCTGAGCCCTCGCGAATCGTGCGAGGTCGAGCGCGCGATGCGCAGCATTCATGTCATTGCGAAATTCCTGGCTGTTGCGCACCAACTCGCGCCGCTCGGCGCTGAGCGAATTCAACTCGGCCTCGAGGTCCGCTAGGCGCTTTTCAGCCGCCGCGACTTCCCGGTCGTTCGCGAGCAGCGCCTCGCGAAGGTCCGCATCGGTTTCAGGCGGCAGCGTCTCAGGTTGCGCGAGCCCACCGCCGGAATCTCCGGGCGTTTCCGGTTCCTGCCCTGCGGGATTGAGTAGCGTACTCAGCACCGGGCCGCCGAATGCCGCTGCCTCGGCAACCACGTTGCTTCGGCCGAGCAGAAACGTCGTCATCTCGAGATTGAGACAACTCACGTCGGGACGCGGGCGCAGGTAGAAGGCGGGATACTCCAACGTCGGCGCCAGATGCATCACGCTGTAACCGCCGAGCGCCGCACCCGCCATCGAAGCCAGCAGCTCCGGAATCGGATACTGTCCGCTCAGCGGATTTCCCAGGTTCGACACGTCGATGCCGGCAACTCGCGCGCCGTCGGCGCGGGCCCGCGCCGCGAGCGAGAAGACGGTGCTGATCATGAAGCGGGCGACAAAAGAAAATAGCCGCGACAT
>DASQHV010000211.1:0-5046 GCA_035631915.1 Candidatus Acidiferrales bacterium
CGGTTCGCCAAGCTCGTGAAAAAATTGCGCGAAGCGGCATCCCGTGACGTTGAACTCGAGCGACTCAGGCTCATCTTTCAACATTTCGACATCGACCGCGTCGCCGATTATGTCGGCCATCGCCACGGTGCTCGCGCGAAATTGCTCGGTTGGAGTTCCGGGAGAGGTCAGCATGGAGCGCCATACTTGCTGCCGCCACTCGGCGAGAGCACCCCATGCGATTTTGTTGGCGCGCTCTGCTCCGATCGCCTCGCGAAAAGCTCTCAGCACCGGAACCAGGACCTGGGCCTGAATTTTCGCCTGCTCGAGTGACGGGCTGGGTGCGGGCCGCTTGGATCTCTCTTCGGGTGATCTGGCGGCCAGATGGTACCAAGTCTCAGATTTGTCTTGCTTCTCCATCGCAATGCCTCCCCGACGATTTCTGAACCAGCGACTAGTACAGCACCGACGGCAGGTACGGGCCGGTCGGTTCGTTGTACAGGCCCACGGTCATCAGCGTCATCTGGTGCACCAGGCGCAGGCCGTTGTTCAGGCACCATCGGAACAACTCGCCGTTGCGGGTCGGCAGCAGGAAGCCGCCGCCGCCGAACGACGGCGCCGCCGCGATCATCGCCTTGAGCCCGGTGTTGGATTCCGCCACAGCGTGCGCGAAAAATGCGATCTCGGTCGCGTAGCCGGCGATCTGCCCAAGATGCTCGACCACCCGCGCGCTGCCCGCCTGGATTGCCTCGCGCAGTTCGCCGCCGCGATCGTGTCCGTGAATGCGAAAGCACAGCCGATTGCATGCGTCCACGTCGCCGGGCGTGGCGGCGCGCACCTTGTAGCCGGGAAATTCAGCGCGCGGCGGAGCGCCGTCCATTTTCGAGAGCGTCTCGCGGGTTTCGAACCCCAGCTTGGTGTACAGGCATAGCGAACGATTGTGGTAGGCGGATTGCACCAGCCGCGTGCCCGCGAAGCCCCGTTTGGCCGAGCGCTGCATCACGTCGAGCATCAGCTGCCGTCCGATGGTCCGGTTCTGCACTGCGGGGTCGACGGAGATGGGTCCGATGCCGGAGATCGGATTGCGTTCATCGAGAAAGTTGCTGCCGACGACCCTTCCGTCCTGCTCCGCGACGACGGAGTAGAAGCCGGGATTCGAGAGCAGAAACGTCGTCATGCCGGTCGCGACCTCGACCGACGGGAAGTCCCATGGAAAGTTGTGCTCGCTCGAAATCGATTTGAATGCCTCGAAGTCGATGAGTCCGCACGCGGCAGCGTCTTCGCGGGTTCCGGGACGCAATTTCAGGTTCATAAAAATGCCTCGGTTAGACGAGCAATAGAGCGAGTCTGGGGTTCAGGAAGTGCGCGACGCGCTCCCGTCGTTTAGTAGAAAATTGCCAGCGCTGGGTCAATTGGCGAAGGAGACTGCGACCGAATCGATGTTGTCTTGCGCGAGGACCGGGAGTGGCCGTAGCCGTTGTCAACTACGAGTGGAACGATCCGACGACGTGCGGCGCCGGGTCGGCCGCAAGTTGGCGGCCGCCCGCGGAATCGCCTCGGGGCCTGCGCGATGGCGGAACTTCATGTCGTTGCCGCAGTGCGGGCAGTTGATGTCCGAGTACCTGACGATGCGCCCGCAGAAGGGACACTTGTAGCGTCGGCGCGCGGCCCAATAGAAGCCGGCCGCCGTGAGTCCGATCGTCAAAATCGTGATGATGACCTGCTTCACCTGAGGTGCTCCGCCGCAATTAGAATCGCGCGCGACGGGTTGCGCAAGCGCCACGCATCGTTCAAGCGAGACCCTCTTTCAGCGCGTCTTCGAGCGCGCCGATGTTGACGCGATGACCCTGCGCCATCACGGCTAGAAACGCCTTGAGCGGCGGGTCGGCAACCGTCGGCAGGTTCTCCTCGATCTTGCGAATCACCCAGCGCTGGCCGCGATTCAGGAGTTCGAGCTTGGCGCGAAATTCGGCGACGGCCCGCACCTTTTCGACAAAATCGCCGGTCTTGCTGGATGGACTTCCGCCCAGGCGGCGGACGTGCGCGGTCAATTCGCCGGCGTAGTAGCCTTCATCGTGACCGACCTTTTTCAACATCTCGCGCAACTCGAGCGATTTGGCCTGCGCGGTAAGCTCGTGCAGCACGCGCCCGCCTGCGCGTTCGGCCTCGCCGAGCAGGTTCAGAAATTCTTCCAGTTGCGAATTCATCGCGGCGGCTCCATCTGCAATCGTTTCACAGCAGTGGCACGACCGGGCAATACGCGGCGCTGAAGGTCGTTTGTCCGCTGAGCGCCGCTCTGATCAGCTCGATCACCGGCGCGGCGATTCGCGACGACGGCCGCGACGAGAGTGACGCCGCAATGCGCCGGCCGAGTAGCTGTTGCAACAGACCGGGCTGCTCGGGAAGCTCGACCAAACCGACCGCCTGGTCGGGAGCGAGGCGCGCGAGCGATTTCGCCGCGGTCATCGCGTCGTCGAAGCCGCCGAGCGAATCGACCAGCTGGTTCTTGAGCGCCTGCTCGCCGGTCCACACGCGGCCCTGCGCAACCGCGTCGGCCTGCTCGACCGTGATACGGCGGCTGGCCGCGACCAGCTTGAGAAAGTACTGATAGGTGTCGCCCAGCATCTGATCGTGAAACTGCCTGGCCTGCGCGGGAGTGAAGTCGGTCCACATGTCGAACATCTCGACGTTGGCGCCGCGGGTCACGGCGCCGGTGTTCGCGAAAATTTTTGCGGCCGCCGGCGAGACGTTGAACTTGCCGCCGAGCACGCCGATCGAGCCGGTGATCGTGCCGGGCTCCGCGATGATCCTGGCGGCGGGAGTCGAGACCCAGTATCCGCCCGAGGCGGCGTAGCTCGACATGCTGACCACGACCGGCTTTTTCTTCGCGGTAAGCTCGACCTCGCGGCGGATGAGTTCCGAAGCAATGACGGAGCCGCCGGGAGAATTGACACGGAAGATCACCGCGCGCACGCTGTCGTCCTCGCGCGCCGACTTAAACGCCTTGCCGATGTCGTCGGAGTTCATCGCGTCGCTGCCCGGCGACGAAAATGGATTGATACCGCCGTCGCCGCGCTCGATCGTGCCGTCGCCGTAGATCACGGCAATCTGATCGCTCGTCGCGCCAAAATTCGAGAAGAGGCCGCCGCGCGCGTAATTCGTGAACTCTACGCTCTTGTGTTTCGCGCCCCCGCGTTCCTTCATCCGCTCGGCGAATTGGTCCTCGTATTCGAGCCGATCGACCAGGTGCGCCTTCAGACCCGCTTGCGCATCGAGCGGCGCCTGATCGATCAGGGTCTTGATCGCGTCGGGACTAAGCTTGCGGTCGGCCGCGGTGGCCGCGACGATTTGATCGTAGAGGCTGCCGACCAGTCCTTCGTCCTCCTCCTTCTGCGCCGCGGTAAAATCCTTGTTGGTGAACATGTTGGCCGCGCTCTTGTACTGGCCCATCGATTCGAAATTCGGCGTGATGCCGAGCCAGTCGAGCGTGCCCCGCGCGAACAA
The DNA here is from genome assembly GCA_035631915.1 of Candidatus Acidiferrales bacterium. Taxonomy (GTDB): domain Bacteria; phylum Desulfobacterota; class Binatia; order Binatales; family Binataceae; genus Binatus. The sequence continues at coordinate 3,484 of DASQHV010000211.1, forward strand.
CTCGCGCACTCCGACACCGACCAGGTTGAGCTCGCCCTGCGGCATCAGCGAGACCTCGTCGGCGGCGCTCGCGACCAGGTACGGCAGATTGCCCGGGCCCGATTCGCCGGCGGTCTCCAGGTACGCCGTCACCCACTTGTTGTGCGACTTGAACGACTTGATCAGCGCGACGATCTCCTGCGCCTGCGCCAGCTCCATCTCGGGATCGACGATCTTGATTTGCAGGCCGACGATCCTGGGGTCCTTTGCTGCGCGATCGATCGCGATACGGACGTAGTTGAGCGGGGTCTGATTCGAATTCAACAAGCCCATCAGTTTGCCGTCGCCGCGCTCGACCATCGGACCGTTGAGCGTGATCGAGAGCGCCGATCCCGGCTCGACGCGATGCGAGAGGTAGTCGGAGACCGCCATGATCGCGAACAGCACGACGGCGATAATCGCCGTCCGAATGAACCATCTGAAAAGCCTTCTGATCATTCACCCCTCCGGGTTGCGGCAGCGCGCGCATCGGCGCGGGCGACTCGCTTGACACGCGCCATTCGCAGAGTCTAGCCAACCATACCCGATTCCATGGAGCCAGTCGCCGAAATCCGCGGCCGCGAGCCGTCACTGGCGGGCAATGCGAACGCGCCGCTGATGAACGAGCGCGCGCCTGCCGCGATTCATCTTCGGATCGTCGCGCTGGCGTTCGCGGCGTGGATTTTCGACTTCTACGACTTGATCCTCTACTCGTTTCTGCTGGTGCCGGTCGCGCGCGAACTGCACCTGACGCCCGCCGAGTCGGCGCTGGCGCTGGGAATGTCGCTGCTGATGACAGCGCTCGGCGGCATCATCTTCGGCTTTCTCGGCGACAGATTTGGGCGCCGGCCGATGATCGTGGCGACGGTCGCGATCTACGGCGTCGGCACACTGCTGTGCGGCTTCAGCCGGACGCTCACGCAGTTGATCGTGTTTCGATCGATCACCGGACTCGGCATGGGCGGCGGATGGGCGCCCGGGCAAAGCCTGGTGGCCGAAAGCGTGCCAGCCGAGCGCCGTGCACGGTACGCCGCATACGTGCAAACCGGCGCGCCGCTAGGAGTGTTGTTGGCGGCGGCCGCGGGCGGCTACCTCGCTCCAGCCATCGGATGGCGTCACACGTTCATGATTTCCGCGATTCCCGCCGTGTTCGTCGCGGCCGCTGTAATCCGATGGATGCCGGAGAGCGACGTCTGGCAACGCGCACGCGCCAATCGCGCCGGCAGTTTCGACTGGAGCGCCATCCGCGACCATCGCCGGATCTTCGCATGGCTGTTCGTGATCGTGCTGCTCAACTCCGAAGCATACTGGTTCACGTACACCTGGATGCCGGGATACCTGGAGCTGAAGCGCGGGCTCGGCGCGGCCGCCGCGAGCCATCTGATGATGACGATGCAAGTCGGCGGCGTGGCCGGCTACCTGTCGTTCGGGCGGGTCGCCGACCGCATCGGGCGACGGCCGGCGTTCTGCGCGTATGGTTTGCTGATGGCCGCCGGGACGATACCGCCGACGATTGGGTGGACGTGGGCGATCGCGACTCCGGGG
>DASQHV010000212.1:0-11441 GCA_035631915.1 Candidatus Acidiferrales bacterium
CGCGGCGTTGGGGCGCGGGTCGAGCAGTTTGCCGGCGCGCACGTCGCGCCAGTCGTCATTGAACTGCTTTTGATTTTCGTAACCGAGATTCACCACCCACGCCTTATCGACGTCGGGATCGAATGACGCCGCGCGATACTCGGGCCGCTTCGTCATCGCCAGATGCGCGCTGAAGAAGGACCAATCCATGTGCGGGAAGTGCTCGACTTCGGCAGCGAGCGGTGGGGGAAGATTCTCGCGGCCGACCAGCCGGAAAAAAGTCTGCTCCAGGCTGATGGAACTCGCGACCACATGCCGCGCGCGCACTTCGCTGCCGTCTTCCAGCCGGACGCCGACCGCTTTTCCGTTCTCGACCAGGATCTTCTCGATGCCGTGATTCAGGAAAACGCGACCGCCGGCCTGTGCGACCGCCTCCCACAACGAATGTGCGAGCGCGTGCGAACCGCCGATGCAGATGTGCCAGTTGTCGATCTTGCTCAGCAACAGCGGGAACGATACCGCGAGTCCCCTGCGATCGGTTGCGTAGCCGGCGAGCGCCGCGTGAAACGACAGATGCGCCTTGACGCGATCGTTCTCGAAGTGGCGGTCGAGGAATTCGTTGATCGTCTGATGGCGCAGGTGGACGCTCAGATACTTGCTCTTTTCCTCGACGCCCCAGGTCACCAGCGCTTTTGTGATGTCCTTGATCGAGGTCGGCGGCGAATACATCAGCGTGCGCAGGATCAGGTCGCGGTAGCCGCGCGCTTCCTCATACACGCCGCGAAACGTGTCCGCGTCCTTGCGCGAAAATCGCGCGATCGACTCGCAGGTCTTGTCGAGATCGGTGTGTACCACCAGCGCCTTGCCGTCGTTGAACACGCTCGCCATCTGCACCGGCGGCTGCACGTAGCGCAGCCCGTGGCGGCTCACCAGTTCGAGATCGTCGTAAACGGGGCAGATACCGACCAGGGTGTGATAGTTCGCGTGGACGTTGTGCAGGAAGCCCGGCCGCGTCAGTTCTTCGGTGCAGAGCCCGCCGCCCTCCTCGGTGCGCTTCTCGAAAACGCCGACACTCCATCCGGCCTTCGCCAGGTAGCCGGCGAGCGCCATCCCGTTGTGACCCGCACCGATTATGACCGCGTCAAAGGTTGCATCGGACATCGAAGGCTACCTCGCTTAACCGCATGCAGCGCGGCCGGTTAGACCTGGACCATCACGCCGTTGTGGATGAGAAAACCGAGCACGTCCTTGCCCGCGCGCGGCGCATCGGTGGTGGAAGCAGAATCGCGAAACTCCTTGATCTTCTGCGCATAGTGCGTCCGCCATTTGTTGCTGATGACGCGCTCGCCGTCCGACTTTCGCACCCTGAAGCAGCGTTGGACGATCGTGTCGGGATCGTCGCCGGTGAATTCGCAGAAGGCCGCGAGCGCTTGCAGTTTTTCCGGCTCTTCAGCGAGCGGATCGCCGCCCCACTGTTCGCTCAGATCGCGCCGCCAGGTGCGCACCGATTCGTAGTCTTCCAGCGGACGGTCGAGCATTTCTGTCACTCCTGCTCCGGCAACGACTATGTTCGCAGCGCTTTGCATCAGTTCGCGCTCAAGCTCGCGCCGGCACGATGCTGCGCCGCCGCGCCGTTGACGCCATTAACATTGACCGCCTTGCCCAGAATTTGCCGCGCACCGGCAAGACTCAGCACGTCATTGGTGCCGTCCTCGATCAGCGACGCGCGCGCGTCGCGGAAGAACTTCTCCATCGGATATTCCTTGCTCAGCCCGTTGCCGCCGAAAACCTGGAGCGCATCGCTGGTAACCTCGAACGAGGCCTGGGTACAGAAGGTCTTGGCCGCAATCGCGTGCTCCAGGGAGGGAGTTGCGGAGGTCTGGTTGTAGATCATTGCGGCGCGAGACAGCGCACGACACGCCTCGACCTTGGTGAACATCTCGAACAGATGCTTCTGCACCAGCTGATGCTCGCAGATCGCCTTGCCGCCCTGGACGCGCTGTCGCGAGTAGTCGAGCGATTCTTCGTAAGCCGCGCGCGCCAGGCCGGTGAACGCGGTCGACATCGCGGTGTTGGCAAACGTCAAGGTTCGCGTCAGTTCGGTCTCGTATCCGTCAGCCGCTGTAAGTACGAAGTGGCGCGGGATTCGCACCCCGTCGAAAAAGATTTCGCCCTGGTTGAGCGCGCGCTGCCCCAACTTGTTGAGCGGCTTGCCCTTGCAGACGCCGGGCAGACCAAGCGGCACAAAGGCGATCGCGCCGCCGGCCATTCCCTGTTTCGGATCGGTCGTGCAATACAGCGCCGCGTGCGTGGCGAGCGTGCCGTTGGACACCCAGGCCGCCTTTTGGCCGCTGATGACGTAGCCGTCGCCGTCGCGACGGGCAACCACCTGTCCATTGACGCGCGAGTTGTGAAACTCGGGCGTTCCGACAATCAGCGTGTCCGATCCGTGATGAGGTTCGGTGATAGCCCAGCATCCGATCATCGAGCCGTCGCGGTTGTCGATAAAGGGTTTGACGAAATCCTTGTACAGCTCCTCATTGCCGGTCGCGGCGGCGGCGGAGAACGGAAAGCTCGCGCACAGGATGCTGAGTCCCAGATCGACGGCGCCCCACGACAGCTCCTCGATCAGGATGTGCATGCCGATGCCGCGCAGTCCCAAGCCGCCGAGTTCCACCGGCAATCCGGCAACATGGAAGCCGAGTTCGTAGGCCTGCTTGAAGACGCGGCGCAGCGGAGAGCCCAGCGCGATCACGTCGCGCGGATCGGCCATCCGATCGAGCTCGATCGAAGCCGGCCGGAGGACTTCTTTGGCGAAGCGATGGGCCGTGGTCTTGAGCGCCTCGAACTCCTTGGGGACCGCTAGATCCAGCTCCTGATACCCGTGCATCGAAATGCCCTCCGACTCGAGTTCGGTAGATACCTACCGTTTGGTAGATTTCCTTAGATGCACAAGCTGTACCGATCTGCCCAATCAGTTCCAGGAGAAGAGGCGAAGTATGGAAGCGCGGCTGCCGAAGCTTCGTGCATCGGTTCGCGCCAGCCAGCTGGCACGATCGGATACACAGAACTCGCTTCCAATGGCTGATTGATGAGGGTTGAGCTATAGTCACGCTGCTTTGGCCGCGAAAATCTGAAGCATGGCTGAAGGGGCGCTGGCTCAACTGTTGCACCCCTGCGGATCCTGACGGACGTCCCCAACCTGCAGACTGTGCTGGACGCCGTTTCGGACGAGGTCTGACATGCTGAATGATCGCGAATCGGTGATGGAATCGGTGAGTGCCAGGTTTGCGACCCGTGCCGCGTTACTCGCGGGCGCCACGATAGTCGCGCTGACCGTTGCGCTCGCGTCGCGTGGGCATGCGGCCGCTGGTGCAGGCAACTGTGCCGGCATCATCCACGATCAGAACGGGCGCCCGGTGGTGGGCGCCGTCGTGACCCTCACCGACAACCGTATCGGGCGCGCCACCAGCGTGTACGCGGACCACGACGGCAGTTTCAAAATGCCGGCGCTGGAGCCCGGCACATATGATCTCCGCGCGCGAAGAGTCGGCTACAAGGATCTGGCGCAGCGCGACATCGCCATTTCAGATAAGCCGCGTCAAATGAATCTCACGATGACCACCGAGGACGACCCCAACGAACTCGCGTGGCAACTGCCGGCGAATCGATGGACTCCTCTGGTTCTGGCGAAGCTCTCCAGCGACACGCGACGCGAGGAATTCGTGCGTCAATGCGCGTACTGCCATCAGCAGGGCAACTGGGCGACAAGAGTGCCGCGCAGCAATGATGATTGGCACGCCGTCTTCCTCAAGATGGGGCGGATGGGCGGCACCATCTCACCGGAACTGCAACAAGAACTGCCCGCGGCTCTGAATGCCGCTTACGATGACCAGAACTACCTCAAAGAACTGACCAAGCCCGAGTTCATCGCGCCGCCGGCGCCTGAGGGCGCAGCGCAGCGCGCCGTGATCACCGAATGGACGGTCGGGACCCCGACCTCGATGCTGCACGACATCGCGGTTCACTCCGACGGTTCGATCTGGTCGGTCGACACGGGCGGCGATCGGCTCTACCGGCTCGATCCCAAAACCAGTCAGCGCGAGGAGTTTCCGATCCCGCCCGGAGACTCGCAGATTGGCGGCGTATTCCATACCAGTGGATTGCTGCAGTCTCCTGGAGCCACCGCGCGCGTCGCCCCGCACAGCCTGCAGGTGGCCCGCGACGGAACGATCTGGGTCACCCTGTGCCTCGGCAACAAGGTCGGTCATCTCGACCCTGCGACGCGACATTGGACCATCTACACGCAGAAAGAGGGACTGTATCCGCACACCTTGCGAATCGATCAGAAGGGGCGGGTCTGGTACACGCTCGCAGTCAGCAACGGCGTCGGCATGATCGATCCCGCCAGCGGCGAGCAGCGCGTCTATCGCCTGCCCGCGCCGGACTTCCGGCAGGCGATTGCGCTGCGGGCGATGCCGCTCGCGATGTGGGCGTCGCGCAAATTCGGTTACGCGCCGCCAGCCGCAGGCGAGGGCGCCACGGTGCCGGTGCCGTACGGAATCGATATCGCGCCCGACGGCGGAGTGTGGTTCAGCCAGCTCAATGCGCGGCGGATCGGAAGACTCGATCCCGTGAGCGGCGAGATTCGGATGGTCGAGACGCCGTTCGCCGGCCCGCGCCGTCTACGCTTCGACTCCAAGGGTAATCTCTGGATTCCGGGATTCAGCTCCAACCTGGTCGCGCGCTACGATCCCGCTTCCGGCCAGTTCAAGACCTGGCCGATGCCGACCGGCGGCGTCGAGACTCCTTACGCGCTCAACGTGGATCGGCGCACCGACACGGTCTGGATTTGCGGAACTGCGTCGGACACGCTCATGAGCTTCAATCCGGCCACCGAGCGCTTTACGATTTATCCATTGCCGACGCGGGTCTCGTTCACTCGCGAAATCGACTTCGGAAGCGACGGCGCGATCTGGACCTCGAACTCCAACTTTCCCGACTGGCACGTCGAAGCGCCGCTACCGACCGTCATCCGCATCCAGCCCAACCCCACGTCGTAGCGGCCGGGAGCCGTCGCCGGCGGCGAGGACTCGATCAGAATTAGCAGCCTATCTGACGAGTTCCTTGCCGTGGCGACGATGGCTCCTTTCGCTCCATCACATCTTCTTCCTGGCGGCTGATTGTCTCCTTCGGTGCGGGCATTCAGGCGGGTTTGCTCGACTTAGTTTGCGAGCGTGCTTGGCACGTTCGATGCAATTTGGTCGAAGTCAAATCAGCGAACTTGAATCCGACAGCGACTCTCTGAAGCCGCAGAGCGAGGAGAAATTATGGCGATCGACACTTACCGAGAGCTCTGTCTCAATGTTCCGCAAGAATACGAGTCGCTGCGCGCGACCGCTCATCGCTTCGCGAAAGAAGTCTTGCGTCCGGCGGCGATCGAACTCGATCGCATGGCCGATCCCAAGGACGTCATCGCGCCCGATTCGCCGCTGCGTCGCGTTCTGAAGCAGGCCTACGGTCTTGGCTATCACGTGGCCGGAATCCCGGTTGCGATGGGCGGGCTGGGACTCGATCCACTCGCCACGCACATCCTCCACGAGGAACTGGCGTGGGGGTCGGTCGACCTGGCGCTGTCGATCGGATGCGCGGGATTTCCGGCCTTCGTCGCCGCCAGCAGCGGCAACGCCGACCTGTACCAAACCTTCGTGAAGCCCTACGTCGAGGACCGCGAGGCCGCCTTCATCGGATGCTGGGCCATCACCGAGCCCAACCACGGATCCGATCACGTGATGGTGGGCACGCGCGAGTATCACAACCCGAAGGTCAAGGGAGAAGTGGTCGCGAGCGCAGAGGGCGACTCCTACGTCATCAAGGGGCAGAAGTCGTCGTGGGTTTCCAATGGCACGATCGCGACTCACGCGGCGCTCTATCTCAGGATCGAATCGGGATCATCCAATGGGGAAACGGGGATGTCGCGCGGCGGCGTCGCAGTGGTTCCGCTCAACCTGCCGGGAGTGTCGAAGGGCAAGCCGCTCAACAAGCTGGGACAGCGGGCGCTCAACCAGGGTGAGATCTTTTTCGACAACGTGCGCATCCCGCGCCACTACATGGTGGTGAACTCCGATACTTACGAGCAGCACACCATCGCGACGCTGACCGGCGCCAACGGCGGAATGTCCACCGCGTTCACCGGCTTGGCCCGCGCCGCGTATGAGGCTGCACTCGAGTATTCGAAGGAGCGCATCCAGGGCGGGCGCCCCATCTGCGAGCATCAGCTGGTGCAGAAGCACCTGTTCGAAATGTTCACCAAGGTCGAGGCGTGCCGCGCGCTCTCGCGTGCGGTCACGGTTTACAACAGCTCGTCGGCGGCGCCGTCGCTCCAGCACGCGATCGCCGCCAAGACCTTCTGCACCCAGGCCGCGTTCGAGGTGACCAGCGATGCCGTGCAGATCTTCGGCGGCAACGGGCTGAGCAAGGAGTATCCGGTCGAGAAGATGTTCCGCGATGCGCGCGCGTCGCTGATCGAGGACGGCACCAACGACGTGCTGAGCCTGGCCGGCGCGCAACGCATCCTGGCCGAGGCCGACGGCCGCGCGCAAGCCTAGCAGAAAGGAAGGAGCAGATCGCGATGGAGGTCGCCGATGGCACGCGTACAGGGAGCAATTGAGCAGCTGATCCGACTGCGCGAAAAACAGCATCCACACGAGACCTGGCTCAAATTCAAAGACCAGGAATATTCGTGGGAGCAAGTGTTGAGCAACATACATCGCGCAGCAAACGGCTTGCTCGCTCTCGGCGTCGCGCCCGGCGACCGCGTCGCGATCATGATGGGCAATCGCCCCGAATTTTTGTGGATCCATTTCGCGATCGGATTCATCGGCGCCGTCAGCGTTCCGATCAACACCTCGCAGCGCGGCGTGACCTTGCATCACGTGCTGGCGGACTCCGACTCGGCGGCGGTGATCTTCGAGGAGCTGCTGCGCGATTCGGTGATGGCGGTCAAGGACTCATTGCCGAGTCTGAAAGCGACGGTGGTCGCCGACGGCAAGGCCGGCAACGGCGTCGATACGACTCTGGACGCGCTGATGGCGCATAGCGACCGCGAACCCAGCGTCGACGTCGGCTCAGGCGCCGGTGGCGCCAGCATGATGTACACCTCTGGCACCACCGGGCCGCCGAAGGGCGTCATCGCGAGCGGGGGCGACAGCACAGCGCTCGGAGCGGTGCTGGGCGCGCTCAAGCTGCGTCCCGGCGAGACCATCTACACCGCGCTGCCGCTGTTTCACGGCAACGCCCTGATGATCTCTGGATTCGGCTCGATGCTGCTCGATACCAAGTTCGCGATCGCCGAGCGCTTCAGCGCGTCTCGCTTCTGGGACGAGTGCCGCAAGTATCACGCGGTCGAGTTCAACACGCTGGGCGGCATGATTCCGATTCTGCTCAAGCAACCACCGCGTGCCGACGATCGCCAGCACGAAGTGCGCATCGTGCTCTCGGCGGCGTGTCCGCCCTCGGTGTGGAAGGAATTCGAGGACCGCTTCGGCGTCAAGATCATCGAGGTCTACGGCATGGTCGATTCGCCCGGCTTCCTCATGAACGACGTCGGCCGCGTCGGGTCGATGGGGAAGCCGGTGGGCGAGGTCGAGTTCCGCGTCGTCGACGACAACGACAGCCCGCTCGCGGCCGGCAAGGTCGGCGAACTCGTCTTCCGCCATCCGCAGGGGCAGCTGAGTCATTATCACAAGCTTCCCGACGCGACCGCGGAGGCGTACCGCGGCGGATGGTTTCATTCGGGCGATCTCGCGAAGACCGACGATGACGGCTTTTACTATTTCTGCGGACGCAAGAAGGCGTCGATCCGGCGCCGCGGCGAGAACATTTCCGCGTGGGAGATCGAAACCGTCGTCAACCAGCATCCTGCGGTGCTGGAGTCGGCGGCATACGCGGTGCCGTCGGAACTGGGCGAGGATGAAGTCAAGATCGCAGTCGTGCTGGCGCCCGGTGCAAAACTTCGGCCGGAGGATCTAATCGAGTTCTGCCGCGATCGGATGGCTTACTACGCGGTGCCGCGCTTCATCGAATTTGTCGACGAGCTGCCAAAGACCGGCACCCAGCGCATCCAGTATTCGGCGCTGAAGGCGCGCGGCGTAGCCGGTGCGTGGGATCGCGAGCAGGCCGGCATCAAGGTCGAACGAGTACGCAAGACGGCGTGAACCAGCCGCCGTCGCGGCGGCGCGCCGGTCGCATAATTTCCGCTACCAAGGAGAGACCATGGAATACCAGGAACTGATCGGCACGCGACGTTCGATTCGCTTCTTTGATCCCAAGCGACCGGTCGAACAGGAAAAGATTCAGAAAATTCTGGAGGCGTGCCTCATCGCTTCATGCGCCGTCAATGCGCATTGGCTGCGTGCGATCGTCGTCAAGCGCGACGACATCCCGAAGGCCGAACTCGAGAAGCTGAAGAACCCCGTTCAGGCCACCGTGATCGAGCTCGCGCCGGTGCACATCTACTTCTATGCCGACCTCGGCGTCGTGAATCGGGTCAAGGGCGCGCGCCTCAGACAGCTCTTCGATTCCGGCATCGTCGCGTCGAGTCACGGCTGGAGCATCAAGTTCATCGACGACGTCGTCTATCCGCAGATCCTGAAGCCCATGACCGAGTCGCCGTACTATCCGACGATGGCCGCCTTCGACTGTGGCATCGCGGCCTGCCAGGGATTGCTGATGGCATTCGAGCAAGGACTCGGTGCGTGTCTTACCGCGTTCACCGCGCCGGTAATCGGCGCGATCACCAAGCCGCCCACGGACTGGTTCCCGCTCTACCAGCTCAACATCGGCTACTCGCTGGAATCTCGTGAAGCGGGCGGGCAGCGGCCTCGGCCTCCGTTCGAGGAGCAATACTTCCTCGGCAAGTATGGAAACCCGTTCCCGCGCGATCCCAAGGTCGTCGAGGAATTGAAAAAGTCGAAAATGCTGCAAGCGCCGGCGCCGATCGCGGGCCGCAAGGAGGAACTGCGCCGCCTCGCAAAGCAACTGAATCTGCCGGAGTGATCGCAACATAAGACACGGCCGTATGAACGGTGTGTCGTATCGCGGAAATCAGTTCGTCAGCCGCGCAACGCCGCCAGGCATCCGGTCTGTTGCAGCACCGCATCGATCGCACCTTTGTCCGGCAACGCGGCGTACTTCGCGCGCAACACGCTGAGCGACTTCGCGTGATACTTCTGCGGCTTCTGGGTCCAGGTGCGGCCGCCCAGCTCGACGCTGAATTCCTCTTTTCCATCAGCGAGCGCCTTCGCGTTGGCCACCGTCCACGGCATGAAGAGTCTGCCGACCTGGCCTTCAAGCAACGGCGTGAGTGTCGGCGCGAGCTTTGACCACGGCTCGAAGTCGCCCTCGGCGCGCGGCCACAGCATCCGATGAATCCAGGCCAGCACGTTCGGCGATGTCGCGTTGATGATCGCGCCCGGCGTCGGATCGGTCCACGCGTTGTAGAGCTGTCCCCACATCCCGAAGTCGGCGAACGCGGGACGATTGCCGAACAGGTAGGCGCGGTTGGCCAGGTGCGATTCCAGGATCGGCAGGGTCGCGCGAAACGAGTCCTCGATCTGCGGCGCGGTCGTTGGATTCGAGCCGACAAATGAAACGCGATTCACCATCCGCTCGCGCACCATCGCGATTCCGTTGGCGACCTGCGCCTCGTCCGCCGCCGACATCATCGAGCGTGCGATCCGGCCGGCGGCCGAGAGGATATCGGCCTCGCGCGCCCAACGGTAGTGGAACATCCACTTATTGCCCCACTCGTCACCGAACTCCTCGAGCAGGACCGAGACGAATCTCGCGACCGGATCTGTCGGATGGATCGACGGCTCCGGATGGCGCGCGTCGACGAACTCGATGATCGGAGTGGAGTCCTGGATGCCTTCGTTCTGCGGCGTCACGACCAGCGGCACGAGCGGCAGCTTTTGGTATTTCTGATACTCGCCGTCAGCGTCCAGGCTCCGCGGAATCCATCGATGTGGAATTCCCTTGTAGCGGAAGTACGAACGGACCTTAACGGAGTACGGTGAAAGCTCGATCCCGTGGACGCGGTACATCTCGGCCATCGCATTTTCCTCCTGTTTATCGAAACCCTCGACGGCCTATTCATCCCGTCGATCATTTTTTCGAAGAGTTAAGCCGATTGGCCGGCTGACTTGAGAACAGGCAAAACCTCACGGCTGAACAGTCCAACGGTCTGCATTTGGTCGGCGGGCCCGACGTCGCCTCCGGGACCGACGATGATCAGATGATCGAGGCCGAGTTTGAGAATCGCCTCGAAGCGCTTCACACAATGTGCTGGAGGTCCGGCGATCGCGAAGCGATCGACGAAAGCGTCGTCGAGAAATTGGGCGTGGCCGGCGTCGGCGCGCGCGTGCCGCGACATGTCGTAGGATTCGCCAACTTTCTGAACCACCGCGCGATCGTCGGGACGCATCCCGGTGGCCGAATCGCGCGACATGCCGGAAAAGTGGGCGATCGTGCCGACGGTTCCGCGCGCCAGCGCACGCGCGCGTGCAACATCGGGATGCACCACTACGTTCAGAAATGCGCCGAGCTTCAGCGTCGAGGGATCGAGTCCTGCCTGGCGGCGCGCCTGTCGCGCATGCTCGGCTGCCCAGGCGAGCCGTTCCGCGTCGGCGCCGACCGCAAACGTCACTGACTCCGCGAGCCTGGCGCCCACCTCGATTACGCGCGGCCCCGTTGCCGCAACGTCGACCGGCACCTTTGGCGTGGATGCGCGCGCGATCCATTCGTTGCGGCTGCGGTATCCGTTATCGAGCGTGACCTCCTCACCGCGGAGGAATCCCTGCACCTGCGAAATGTAGCGCCCGAAATCCTTGCTCGACGGCGCGCGCTGGCCAATCTTTGCGACCGCGGAGTCTCCGCGGCCGATTCCGAGCACTGCGCGTCCGCCGGACTCCGCCTGAACCGTCGCGATTGCCGACGCGGTCACCGCCGGATGACGAGTCACCGGGTTGGTGACCGCGGTGCGCAGCTTCAGATGTTTGGTGGCGCGAGCAGCGAGGCACAATTCCGAGTACGGATCCGCCGCCAGGTTCTGAGTGTCGACAATTCCGATGCCGTCGAAGCCGCTTTCTTCAACCGTTCGCGCAAGTTGCGCGAAGACTCCGGGAATCGGGAATGTGATCATCCAGATTTCAAGATTGCTCTGAATCATGAGTACAGGCCGTTGTGCGCGTCCGCCGCATCCGTTCCGGCTCGAGGCGCGCGCGACGCCGTCAGTGTAGAGTAGAAGCCGCAGACATGCACGCATTCGCCGCAGCCGGAGCCGCCTTTCTCATCGCCGTGTTGTGGTTCGATCTCATGTTCGATGTGCAGACGCGAAAGCACGCCGACGGCACGCTCCCGGCCGAAGCGTTGGCGTCGATCTCAGGCTACTACCGTCGCGTCAC
>DASQHV010000213.1:0-2971 GCA_035631915.1 Candidatus Acidiferrales bacterium
GCGATAATCGACGCGGGAATGAAATCGCTCACCAACGAATTCGGCGCGCCGATGGGCAAGGACCTCGCGGTCAAGGTCGGGCGGCTGTCCGAGGAGCATGGCCATCTCGCAGCCGGCGAAAGCAGTCTGCAGGCGGGCGACAAAATCGAAATCGTGCCGAGCCATGGCGACACGACGATCAATCTGCACAGCGAGTACTATGTCGTGCGCGCCGATGAAGTGGTTGGAGTGTGGCCGATCGAAGGCGCGCGCGCATACAGGTAGGAAAATGGAAATGCGGAGAACATCGATGCGGGCGTCGATCGCGGCGATTGCGGTGGCAGTGGCGATCGCGGCGCCGGCGCGTGCAACGGATATCAAGACCGCGGGCAAGCTCGACGTGCCGCCGGGCGCGAGCATCGTCGCAATCTGCACCGACCAGGTGGTGCAGAACGTGCTGAACCAGGATTTGCGCGCGGCGCATCACGGGAGCGCGGCGGACCCGGCGAGTACGGTGACGTTGACGGTGTCGGTGAATCAGCAGTTGCTCGCGCCGGGCGTGTCATTGAATCAACTCTTTCCGGGCGACCCGTCGATGGTCGAACTGCTGAAGGCCGCGGGCGCGGATCCTCCGCCACTCGGCGACACGGGCGACGCGCCGACGGACCTGAACTCGCTGGCGGCGCGGCGCGGATCGAGTGCGCCGGACGATCCGATGACGGCGGGATACAAGGACTACCAGACGCAGCAGCGGATCCTCAGCGGCGCGAGCGGGCCGACGCCGTACGACGACATCCCCAAGGACCAGGTTTACGACACGGTGATCGTCGCGCGCGCGTCGGTCGAAGGCGCAATGGAGCAACTGAAGGTGGTGGCGGTGGTTCACTCGGGCGAAAACGCGCGGCGGGCGAAAGAACGCGTCGCGGAGGAAATCGCGAACGCGGTGCTGCACTAGCGGAGGCGGGCGCCGAAGACCGCTACTCGTCGGCCGGCGGCGGAGCTTGGCGCGGTGCAGGCGGACGGCGTGCGTTTGCAGGCGCGGCTGCGGGACGTGCAGGCCGCGACGTCTGCGCGGCGTCGGGATTTGCGACAATCGTGACGGGCGGCAGCGCGTCGTCGGGACTGTCAGCCGGGTCCGTCGCAGCCGGCGAGACCTGAGCCGCCGGCGATATCGCCGCAACCGGCGACTGGGCTGCGGCCGGCGACGGCGGTGAGATGGCGGCGGCGGGCGAGGGCGCCGGCGCAGGTGCGTGAAATTCGCGCTCGACGAATCGGCGCCACGCGAAATCGGCCAGCAGCACGACGATCGCCGTGATCAACGCGCCGATCGCGAGCCGGCGGACAACGCCCTTGCGCTTCCCGACCATCGTGATTTCCTGCGAGATGCGCACGACGTTGGTCTCGGCGCGCTGGACGTCGCGCACGAAGCGCGAGGCAACCTCCTCCGGGTCGAGGCCCAGAAACGTCGCGTACCTTCGCAGGAACGGAACCAGGTAGAGCTGATCGGAGATCAGGCCGTAGCTGTCGCTCTCGATCATCTTGACGTAGTGCGCCGGCAAATGAGCGTCGACGACGACCTGATCGCGGGTCAGGCCCTTGCGCTCGCGCGCCTCCGTGATCATCTGGCCAAGCGAAGGTCCAACGGGTTCCGCCGGGTCCTGGGCTTGCGAAGCGATTTTGGATTTGTTGTCAGCCACCTTTGATTCGGCGTCCCCCCGCGGCGTTCGATCAGAGCTTCTTTTGAGAAATCCGGTCTGCATGAAAACTACAGTCGGATCGATTCGATGCCAAGTGCCCCGAGAGTCATTTCTCAACGGGCGGAGGAAGTCGGCTCAGGCAATCAGTCGCGGCACTCGCCGGAGCGCTGGCAGCGCCATTGAACAGCGCGAACTTCTTTCCTTCGCATCCGACGACGGTCGGCGCGGGCTTCAGCGAATTCCGGAGTGCCGGCAGGTCGCGGTCGTTGGCAATCAAGATCATGCAAGCGGCGGACGACCACACCTCGCGCAGACGCGTGTCGGAGCCGATCAAATACGGCGATTTTGCCGCAGACGCCAGCGCGAACTCGGATAGCTCGCCCCAGTAGATGACGCGCGTCTCGCGCCGCTGCGTGTAGAAGGGCAGCGATTGGATGTAGTGGCGGTACGAACCGATGATGCAATCGGGCGCGAGATACGGCTGAATTGCGTGCGCGAGATTTCGATACGTATAGAGCGCGGCGGCGTCGCCGCGCGCGCGTTCGCCGAGCCGCGCCGCATTGAACATCGTGACTGCAATCGCCAGGAACGCGTACGCGGCGAACCTGGTCCGGTTGGCGACCAAGTCCATCGTGACCGCGCCGACCGCGAGACCGACCGCAAGCTCGACTCCGTCGCGCGCGAGCGCCGGCTGAACGGGAGCGACGAACCTGTACGCGATGAAGATTGCACTCGCGGCGAGCGCGGTGTTGATAACCGTGAAGCGGTGAAGGAGTACGCGGCGACGCGCGGAATCGCGCACGGCGATTTGCGCGAGGCCGTAACCGGCGAAGATCGCGAGCGGCGGAAGCGCCGGCAGAATATAAGTGCCGAGCTTGGAGCGCGGAATCGAGAAGAAGACAAAGATCACGACGAACCAGAGCGCAAGAAAGCGCGCCTCGGATCTGCGCTCGGACGCGGCGAGCTGGCTCCCGGAGCCATCGACGGACGCCCGCCGCATCGCGGACCATCCCGACGGGACGAAATACAGCCATGGCCACGTCCCGGCGGCGACGATCGGGATGAAAAACCACGGACCCCATCCGTGCTCGCGCGAGGAGAGGTAGCGCGACAGATGTTCGTGGATGAAGAAAAATTGCAAAAACCCAGGATGCCGCGACTCGACCATGATGAACCAGGGCACGGCGATCGCGAGGTAGACAATCGCGCCGCCCAGCAGCGGCATCCGCGGGATCTCGCGCACCCGATGCTCGAGCGAAAGCCAGATTAGTGCGATCGCGGCCGGGAGAAACACC
>DASQHV010000214.1:0-5451 GCA_035631915.1 Candidatus Acidiferrales bacterium
AGCGGCCGGTCGAGATATTCGAGCGCATCTTCCATCAGCATCGCGCCGATTTCCGCGCCGACCCCGAGCGTCTTGTAGCTTTCCTCAGCCACGACGATCTTGCCGGTCTTCTTCACCGACTCGATAATCGCCGGGCGATCGAACGGATTGAGCGAGCGCGGGTCGATCACCTCGACCTGGTGCCCGTCTTTCGCAAGGCGCTCGGCCGCTTTCAGAGCCTTCGGCACCATCGCGGAAATCGCCACCAGCGTCAGCGCGTCGCCCGGGCGCACAATCGCGGCCTTGCCGAGCGGCACCAAAAAGTCGGGATCCTCGGGCACCTCGCCCTTGGTCGCGTAGAGCAGCTTGTGTTCGAAGTAGAGCACCGGGTTGTCGTCGCGAATCGCACTCTTGAGCAATCCCTTGGCGTCGG
Organism: Candidatus Acidiferrales bacterium; assembly: GCA_035631915.1. Classification (GTDB taxonomy): domain Bacteria; phylum Desulfobacterota; class Binatia; order Binatales; family Binataceae; genus Binatus. Next base: position 413 of record DASQHV010000214.1, read on the forward strand.
CCGGCGTCGACGGCGAAACGATCTTGAGTCCCGGCGAGTGCATGAAAAAAGCCTCGGGACATTGGCCGTGCTCGGGACCGACGCCCGCGGCGCCGCTGGGGCATCGCACCACCATCGGAACTTTGTATGCGCCGCCGTGCACGTAGCGCCACATGCCGGCCTTCAGCACTATCTCGTCGCCGGTGGTGAACAGAAAGTCGGCGAACTGCAACTCGACCACCGGCCTGAGCCCGGTGATCGCCGCGCCAACTCCTGCGCCGACGAATGCGTTCTCCGAAATCGGCGTGTCGAAGACCCGCTCTTCGCCGAACTCTTCCTTGAGGCCGCTGGTGATGCGAAATATTCCGCCGAAGTTCGCGACGTCCTCGCCGTAGAGAATGACCGTCGAGTCGCGGCGCATCTCCTCTTCGAGCGCTTCCTTGATTGCCTGGGCGTAAGTGATCGTCCTCATGTTTCACCGCTTCAGATGCGTCGCGCAGTCGGGCGTCACGCGTAGAGGTCTTCGAGCGCGGTCTCGGGTTTCATGAACGGCTGCTTTTCCATCGCCGCGATCGCGCGATCGATTTGCTTGCGCGCGTCCGCGTCAATTTCGTTCTTCGCCGCTTCGGTGAGAATCTTTTCGTCGAGCAGCTTGCGTTCGTAAATCGGGATCGGATCGCGGCGCCAGTGTTTCTCGACTTCCTCGCGCGAGCGATACGAATCCGGGTCGCCGATCCAATGTCCCCACAGCCGGTAGGTCTTGCCCTCGATCAGCGACGGCCCATTGCCCGCGCGCGCATATGCCACCGCCTCGCTGACCGCGTCGAACACCTGGCCGACGTCGTTGCCGTCGATCGTCTTGCCCGGCATCGCGTAGCCGTGCCTGCGATCGGCAATGTCCTTCACCGCGGTCGAGCGCTCGGTCGGCATCGACACCGCCCAGCCGTTGTTTTCGCAGATGAACACCACCGGCAGCTTTCTCACCGCGCAAAAGTTCAGGCTCTCGTGAAACGTGCCGCGGTTCGAAGTGCCGTCGCCAAAGAAGCACATCACGACCTTGTCTTCGCCCTTCACCTTGATCGAAATTCCCGCGCCGGCCGCGATCGGGAAACATCCGCCGAGCGTGCCGCTCTCGCCCAGCACGCCGAGCTCCGGATAAACCACGTGCATCACGCCGCCCTTGCCGCGATTGGTGCCGCCCTCGCGCCCGGCCAGGTCGCACAGCACGCGCTCGATCGGTATTCCGCGCGCCACCCAGTACGCGACGCCGCGATGCGCGTAGAGCATGTAATCGTCGGGGCGCAAGCACGCGATCGCCGCGACCTGCAGCGCCTCCTGGCCGACGCCCGGATGCATGAAGCCGCCGACCTGCCCCGCCTTGATCAGTTCGGCGATTCGTTCCTCGAGGCGGCGGCTCAGGATGATCTTCTTGTAGATGTCCAGCTTGATTTTTTTATCCATGGTACTTCCGCCAACCTAGCCGAGACGCACGCTTTTCTACAAACCGTTCGTTCAGGCGATTTCCGGCTACTCGATTTTCCCGCGCCGCGGTATTATCGGGGTTCAGAGAGGTCCCGTCATGAATCGAAAATTCGCGGTTTCGATCGTCGTGGCAGCAATGTTCTCGTTGGCGATGGCCACGACTTCACTCGCGCACGACATGGACGACATGGACAGCGCCTCCAGCGGCGGCTCGACCGGCGCGATGGGCTCGATGGGCTCACATATGAAGATGGGCGAGCACATGACGATGACCGAGTCGCGCCCGATGACGCCCGCCGATCAGCAGCGCGGCGAACTCGTGATCAAGACCGCGCGCGACAAGCTCGCCAAGTACCAGGACTCCAACGCTGCAATCGCCGACGGCTACGTGCCGTACATGCCCACAGTGCCGCAGGACGTCTATCACTTCGCCAGCCGCGAGCGCACGATGTCGGAGTACATGGGCGACTTCGACCTGGCGCATCCGGGCGCGCTGCTCTACGAACGCCAGGGACTCTCCGGCTACAAGCTGGTCGGCGCGATGTACAGTGCGCCCGCGTCCGACACGCCCGACGATCTCGACAAGCTGATTCCGCTCAGCCTCGTCAACTGGCACGCGCACACCAACATCTGCCTGCCCGACGGCGTGACCGAGCAGGACGTGATGAACGGCGACATCCACGGCAAGATGCGGCCGAGCGTTTCGTCATTCGATCCGATGCAACGCAATGCCAACAACGGAGCGCGCATGCGCTTCGGCTACATGGCGGATCCGCGCTTTGGTTTCGCGGGCACGATCAACACGGAAGACGAGTGCACGGCGGTGCGCGGCAATTTCCATCCGCAGATTTTCGGCTGGATGGTGCACGTCTATCCGTTCGCGAGCGACGACTTCAAGGTCGCATTCAGCCACGACGCGCCGTGACGCGAGCGCGTCGGAGCCGGCGCTAGCGACATCTCAGGACGTGGGTGACTTGAACCCATACTCGCGCACGGTGTTGCAGATCTGGATCTGATACTCCGAGTAATACTTGGTGCGTCCGAGTTCCTGCGCGATCAGATGCTCCGGATGTTCGCGCCAGGCTGCCAGCGCCTGCTCGTTTTCGAACTCGACCAGGATCAGCTGCTCGCCGTCGGCCGCCGCGTAACCCTTGATCGACACGAACCCCGGCATCTTCTGCGCGATCGCCAGCAGTTTGGTCGCGTCGGCGCCGTATTCCTTGTCCACGCCGGGCTTCATGCGATGTTTGAAAATCGTGACAACCATTGCGCGTCCTCCCTCGATGCTGGCGCCAGACTACTTCAGCGCAGTAATCTTGTAGGCGCATCGCCGCGCGCCCGCAAGAATGTGATCGACGCGCTCGACGCGCGCCTTCGCGCCCACCACGGCGCGGAACAGCGAGAGCTCGTCGCGGCAAAGACCCTGGCAAGTCGCCGCCGCCGCGCAGATGGGACAATGGTTCTCGATGAGCAACAGCGATCCGTCGGGCTGGCGCGCGCACTCGGCCATGTAGCCCTGCTCGCGCCGAATCGACGCCAGCATCTCGGCGCGCTTCGCAATCGAGTTGCCGGCGGGCCGCATCCGCGCGCGGTACTCCGCCAGTTGAAGCCGCGATCGCTCGGTGAGCACGCGGTCCATCCCCTTCTCGCCGAACGCGGCGCGCACGGCGCCGATCATCTCGAGCGTCAGGTCGGCGTGCGTGTCGGGAAAGCGCGCGGCAGACTCGGCGGTCAGCCGCCAGACTCGCGCGGGCCGCCCCACTTTGCGCCGCTCGTCGCTGTACTCGACCAGGCCGGCCTCGTGCAGGCGGTAAAGATGCTGCCGCACGGCCATCGGCGTCACCTTCAGGCGGCGCGCGGCCTGCGCCGCCGTCATCGGTCCGCGGGTCTTGAGCTGGTAGAGGACGCCCTCCTCGGCGCGCGCATCGTGATCCATCCCCGCAATCGTACCCGACCTCAAACATTAGTCAAGGTCGCGCTTGACTTAATATATAAAGCGAGTACTTTACCAACTGTCGCCGCTGTTCTGCGGCGCGGGAGGGTCCGGCGATGAACCAGGCCACAGACTCCGCCTCCGCTCCGGCAATTCAACCCCGCTTCGTGCGTGCGATGCCGTTCGCGGAACTGCCCGCCGGTGGGCGCGCCACGGTCACGCTCGAAGCCAACGTCATCGCGCTGTTCCGCACCGCGGACCGAATTTTCGCGGTCGACAACCGATGCCCCCACATGGGATTTCCGCTCGACCGCGGCACCGTAAAAGACTGCATCCTGACCTGCCACTGGCATCACGCCCGCTTCGACCTCCACAGCGGCGGCGGCTTCGACACTTGGGCCGACGACGTGCGCGCGTTTCCGACCAAGCTCGAAGCCGGCGCAATCTGGATCGACCTCGCGAATCATCGCGACCTCCGCCGCCATCGCATCGAGCGCTTGCGCGACGGAATCGAGCGCAACATCTCGCTGGTCATCGGCAAGTCGGTGATCGCGATGCTCGACGACGGCGGCGATGCGCGCGACGCGTTCCGCATCGGCCTGGAATTCGGCACCCGCTACCGGCGCGACGGATGGGGCGCCGGCCTGACCGTGCTGACCTGCATGATGAACCTGCTGCCGGCGTTGCGTCCCGAAGATCGCGCGCGGGCGATGTTCCACGGCCTCAGCGCGGTTGCGAGCGACACCGACGGCAATCCGCCGCGCTTCGCGATGCATCCGCTGCCGGGCGCCGGCGCGACGCTCGCCGAGATCAAGCGCTGGCTGCGCGAGTTCGTCGAGGTGCGCGACAGCGAAGGCGCCGAGCGCTGCATCGTGTCCGCGGTGCGCATCGGCGCGTCGCCGCGCGAGGTCGCCGATATGATGTTCGCCGCGGCGACCGACCATCGCTATCTCGACGGCGGCCACGTGCTCGACTTCACTAACAAAGCGTTCGAGGCGCTCGACCACGCGGGCTGGGATCTCGCGGAGCCGGTGCTGGCGAGCCTTGCGCGCAGCTTTGCGACCGGCGCACGCATGGAGGAATCCAACTCGTGGCGCAATCCGATCGATCTGGTCGCGATCCTGGAGTCGGCGTTCGAGTCGATTCCTGACGCACTCCGCGCCGGCGAGCACACTGCGCCCAAATGGCGCGATCGCGAGCGGCTGGTGCAGACCTTCCTCGCCGACGATCCCAATGCAATCGTCGACGACATGCTCGGCGCGTTGCGCCTCGGATGCACTCCGGCGGACCTGGCGGGCGCGGTCGCGTACGCTGCGGCGCTCCGAGTCGCGCGCTTCCCGGTCAGCAACGAGTTCGGCGATTGGGACACCGCTCACCACAGCTTCACCTTCGCCAACGCGGTGCATCAGGCGGTCCGCCGCGTCGCCTCGCCGGAGCTGGTCCGCGCGATCTTCGACGCCGCGATGACCGTCTATCTCGATCGATTCCTCAATGTCCCACCCGCCAAACTGCCGACCACCAACGGCTCGCACGCAACTGCCGCGGAGTGGCTGGCAAAGCTGCCGCCACTGCTCGACCGCCAGCAGCAGGTGAATCAGGCGGGCGCGCTCGTCGCGGAATACCTGGCCGCGGCCGGCGACGCCGA
>DASQHV010000215.1:0-2907 GCA_035631915.1 Candidatus Acidiferrales bacterium
GTCGATTATCCGCGTCATGTGCAGACCTCCTGAAGCGCCCTCAGAGCGGCGCGCAGATGACTCGAAATCAATCACGCGACGGCGGAAATAAATTGTCAAGCACGGGTGCGCAGTGCGCGGAGGTGTTCCTTGCGGCGGCGCGCCCACTCGTCGCGAACGATCGCGTACTGGTACTCGTCGCACCAGGCGCCCTTGAACCACGCGTTCTGGATGAAGTGCCCTTCGCGGCGCATCCCGAGCCGCTCCAGGAGCGCCACCGACGGCGCGTTTCTGCAATCGGTGGTGGCGATCACGCGGTTGAGGTGGAGCGTCTCGAAGGCGTAGTCGACGACCGCGCGCGCAGCCTCGGTGGCAAACCCGCGATGCTGATACGCGCGCGCGAAGGAGTAGCCGAGCTCGGCGATTCGCGGCGCCGACTTCATCACGTGCAAGGCGCAGTCGCCGGCGAGCGCGCCGCCGTCTTTGAGCTCGACCGCGAATTGAAACCATCTTCCGGGAACGCCGGGCCGGTTGCGAATCTGCTGCGCGATGAATTTGCGCGCCTCGATCCGCGTGATCGATTCCCACGACTGGTAGCGCGCCACTTCCGGATCGTTGCGATAGGCCATGAAGCTCGCGAGGTCGGATTCTCGAAAACGCCGAATGAGCAGCCGCGGACTCTCGAGCCGTTCGAACCGTGGCCTGCTGTGGCGCTTCAGAAGATCCATTCGACTGCGTTCGCGATCATTCGGAATGGAAAGAGAACCACGGTCGCGATCGCGTGGCCGGTCTTTGCTAGGAAGCCCTGTTCTTCGGGCGCGGATTTTTCGGCGACTTCGGGCACCGCCACCGGCGTCGGCGCGCTGGCGGGATCGCGCGCCTCGTCCGAGGTCGAGGCGTACGGCGGCATCGTCTGATCGATCTCCTGAGTGCTCCAGCAGCCGGTGGCCGACAGGATCGCGCAAGCTGCGATCGCTGCTCGAAGGCTCAGTCGCAAGCGCGCCATTTCATCTTCACTCATGGCTGCGCACCCGCGCGATGACCTGCCTCGCGCCCCTCGCCCATCTGCGTTAAATTGGCGTCTCCATGAGATCGTTCCATGCCGAGGCTAGCGAGGCCGCGCGGACCCGAGCAAGCGCGTGAAGAAATCCTCAACGCGCGGAATTTCAATCCAGCTTACGCGGCGCGGCTTGCGCGTTAATCTTACGCCGCGCGGAATTGAGCGGCTGCGGCGTGATTTCGCACGCGACAACTTCATCGTGCTGCCGCGCCTGATCGAACCCGCATTGCTGCGCGTGATCCAGCACCAGATCGAGCGCGCCCGTTTTACGCAGCGCGTGCATCGCGGTTTCGGCCGCGATTTGCAGCTGAGAACGGCGCCGGCCGGTGCGTCGCTCGCGCTGCTGCTCAACGATCGCGAATTGTTTTCAATCCTGGAGCGAATCACCGGATGCGGCCGCGTGGGCTCGTTGATCGGCTCAATTCGCCGCGCGACGCCCGGTCCCGGCAACAGTCTCGGCTGGCATAGCGACGATTTGGGGCATCGCAAGGTCGCGATCACGATCAACCTCGGACACAAACCATACCGCGGCGGCCGGCTTCAGATTCGACGCCGGAAGTCGGGCCGGATCGTCGCGGAAGCGTCGAACACCGTGGCCGGGAACGCAATCGTGTTCCGCATCGCGCCGACGCTGGAGCATCGCAACACCGCGGTCGAAGGCGACACTCCCAAGACCGCGTTCTCCGGATGGCTGGTCGGCAAACCCGACTTCGAACGAACGTTCCGGCGGACGCTGGCCGCGCGCGGCAAGCAGGCCGCGCGAAACTCGCCCGCGCCTTCACACCGAATCGCGTTCGCGCCGAACGCGGCTGTAGTTCTGCCCGCGGCAGTGGCTACGCACACTGTCGGCGCGGACACGGTGCTGCTGAATTTCGCGAACGGAAACTACTACGGGCTGGATCCGGTCGGCGCGGAGATCTGGCACTTGATCAGCCGCGGACTCTCGCCGCGTGCTGCTTCCAGAGCCATCGCGCGCTCCTACGACGCACCCGCGGGGCAGGTCGAGCGCGACATCCTGAGCCTGCTCGCCCAACTGAAGCGGGAAGGTCTGCTCGATCCGGCCTAGGCCCGGAGCTGGGCGCCGGGAATCCACGTCGAATGGAACCCGGTCGGCACGCGCTGCGGAATGATCACGCGCGCGAGCGGTCCCGCCGCGATATTCTTCGCGTCGAGCACGATCACTTCGCCTGAAGTCTTCGCGTTCGCGTCGGCGACGAACGTCACGACGTAGCCGTCGTCTTCATCGGCGGCGCCGACGCGTGGCGCGAATGGCGCCTCGTTGGAGGTGCGGCCGCTGCCGAACAGGAATTTTTCCGACGTCCGGCGCATCGTGTCGTATTTCACCAGCCCTTCGTAGTGCGGCACGCACGAGTTGTAGGAGTAGCGCGAGCGCCGGCCCATCCGATGACGATTGATGGTCGGCCATTCGGTCTTCGCGTCGTCGAGCTGCTCTTCCTTGACGGCACCGGTCTTCAGATTGAAGCGCCATCGATAGAGCTGCGCTTCGAGCCGCAGAAACGCGCGCATCCGCGCGAGTTCGCCCTCGCCGCGCTTCGCGCCGGGTTCCGGCTGGATCACGCGGCACGCCTCCATCACAAATTCGTCGCCGTCCTCCCACGCGTTGACCACGTGGTAGATGTAGCAGGGCGTCGCCTCGAACCATTTCACGTCGGCGTTGGCGCCGTAGCGCGGCAGGATTCCGAAGCGGCTCGGCATCTCGGGATAGAACGTGACCTTGTGGACGTTGCGCTGGAGCAGCTCGGGATCCCAAAACAGCGGCAGGTCCATCAGCAGCGAGTAGTGCTCGGTGAATGCCATGTCGTGCGGCAGGCGCGCGCCTGGTAGATCGATTGGCTCATGATGAGTCA
>DASQHV010000216.1:0-2430 GCA_035631915.1 Candidatus Acidiferrales bacterium
GGTGGGTCAGCATCTGAGCGGATTTGCCTCAGGCAGGTTCGACTTCAGTCGAACGTCGTGTGTCAAACATCCAATCGTTCGACTGAAGTCGAACCTACGACACACTTTACAGATCGGCGTGCCTTCCACAAAACAGAAGCGGAGCCTCGAAGGGCTCCGCTTTAAAGGTGAAACGGCAACGCCGATTATTGTTGAGCGCTCCACCGGCTAGTTACCGCCGGCCTCCCGGAGTGCATACGGCGCGTGGCGAAATTTGCGCGCCGCATGATTCGTGGTCTCATCCCCTTCTAGCGAACGCCCTCTCATAGGAGTTCAACGATGGCGACAGTATAGGAACGACTCGCGCAAAATCGCAAGTTAACTATGGTCACATACCTGTCAATTACCTGCGACGCGACGCCAATCGATTCAGAGCCTTGCGGGTCATCGCGCAGCGGAGATTGCGAGCAGCTCGAGAAGGTGCTCCTGCCACAGCGACGTGTTGTAGAAGCTCACGTGTCCGCGCGTCTGATCGCTGGCCGGAATGAGAATGTAGCGGCCGCGCGGCACTCGCACAATCTCGCGCTCCATGACACCGAGCTCGGGCGGATTGATTTCGTCGTCACCGAAGTTGATCGCGAACACTGGCGCGCGTATGCGTTCGAGAGCGGGGCCCGGATCGTAGGCGCGGCTCGCGTCCCACGCATACAGAAAGTCGTTCGCATCGCTCTCGGCCATGCGCTTTGCGACGTAGGCGTCCATCATCCGATCGGTGGCTTCGAGCGTCGGCGCGTCGAGGTGGAGCTGGCGCGCGCTGCTCGCTGCGATCAACGCCATCTTTAGCGCAGTCGAGAAGCCTTGCGGCGGTTTGACGTAGTTGCCGCCGTTCCATTCCGGATCGTTGCGGATCGCGTCCATGATCAGGCGGCGCTGAATGCGATTGCGTCCCGCAATCGGAGCCGGCAGGCACACCATCGGTAGAATCGCATCCATGAAGTCGGGATGCGCTTCGCCCCATAGCCAGGCATGCATGCCGCCCATCGACGTGCCGATGATCAGCCGCAGGTGCGTCACGCCGAGCTTCTCGGTAAGCAAGCGGTACTGGGACAGGACCATGTCGTCGTACGTATAGCGCGGAAAGTGCGCGCGCAGCCCGTCGCTCGGCTTGGTCGACTGCCCGTTGCCGATGCTGTCGGGAATCACGATGAAGTAGCGCGTAGCGTCGAGCGGCTGTCCGGGGCCGAATAGCGTGCCTGCGAAACCTTCGGTCAGGAAATTCGCGCCGCGGCCGGTAGTGCCGTGCAGGATCAGGACCGCGTTCCGCACAACGCCCGCGGAATCGCGAACAGGCGTCCCGATCGTCGTGTAGTGCAGCCGCAGGTCGGGCAGCACTTCGCCGGTGGAGAAACGGAAGTCGTGGACGATGTAGTCGCCCGCGACGGGGTCGGGATAGTTTGCCGCTTGCACGGGGCGAGAGGATAACAGGCAGCAGGCTGCGATAGCGATGAGTAATGCTGAATATTTGTACACAGCTCTGCTCACCATCGCCGCTCACCGTCACTTGACGAACTGCGGCATGATCCAGCGCGGCAGCGCGAGGATCGCGTCCGGAAACAGAATCACGAACAGCAAGACGCCGAGCATCGGAACCAGCAGAATCGCTACATCCCGGATGGCGTCGCGGATCGTGATCTTGCCGAGCGCGCACGCGATCATCAGGCACAGGCCGTAGGGCGGCGTCACCAGCCCGAATGCGATCGAGATGACGCCGATGATCGCGAAGTGGATCGGATGCATGCCGACGCTGTTGGCGAGCGGCGCGAGAATCGTCCCGAGGATGATGATGGCCGGGATCGCGTCGATGAAGCACCCGATCACCAGGAACGACAGAGCTACGATCAGGCCGACGCTCGTCACGCCCCCACCAAAGCGAGAGACCGTGTCGACGAACAGTTGCGGCACGTGGAAATAGGCCAGCAGCCAGCCGAACGCCGACGCTGTCCCGATGCAGAACAGCGAGATCGCCGCAAAGCGGGCGGAATCGTAGAACACGTGCGGAATCTGATGCCAGCGGAGCGTCCGATAGATGAACGCGCCCAGAATCAGCGCATAGACCACTGCGACCACAGAAGCCTCGGTTGGCGTGAACAGCCCACCGATGATGCCACCGACAATGATGGCCGGCGTCATCAACGGCAGCAGCGAGCTTGCCACTGCACGCCCGAACTCTTTCAGCGAGGCGCGCACATAGACCGGATACTTGCGCACCTTCGCGTAAACCAGCACGACTGCCATCAGCGAAAGGCCGATCATCACGCCCGGTACGATTCCGGCGATGAACAGGCCGCCGATCGAAACGGAGATCACGCCGCCCCAGACGATCATCAGGATGCTGGGCGGGATGATCACGCCCATGACCGACGCGCACGCCGTCAGAGCCGACGCGAACGG
>DASQHV010000217.1:0-2031 GCA_035631915.1 Candidatus Acidiferrales bacterium
GATTCCGATCAAGATTCGTGTCTGCGATACGCTCGGCTTCGGCGTGCCGTACCCCGGCGTCGCGCTGCCGCGCAGCGTGCCCAAGCTGGTCGCAACGTTGCGCCGGGTATGCGGCGTACCCTCGCAATGCCTGGAATGGCACGGGCACAACGACTTTCACAAGGTCCTGGCCAACGCCACCGCCGCCTGGCTGTACGGCTGCACCTATGCCAACGGCACGCTGCTGGGCTACGGCGAACGCACCGGGAATCCGCCGCTTGAAGGGCTGGTCATCGACTATGTATCGCTGACCGGCGATGACAACGGCGTCGACCTTTCGGTGATCACTGAAATCGCGGACTACTTCGAGCGCGAGATCGGCTACCGGATTCCGCCCAACTATCCGTTCGTCGGGCGCGACTTCAACGTGACGCGCGCCGGGATTCACGCCGACGGCCTGCTCAAGGACGAGGAAATTTACAACGTGTTTGACACCGCGCGGATATTGGGGCGGCCGCCGCGCGTCGCGGTGGACAAGACCTCGGGCACGGCCGGCGTCGCGTGGTGGATCAACTCGTACCTGCATCTCGGACGCGAGCGGCAGGTCGAGAAGCGCGCGCCGGAGGTGATGGAGATCGCGAAGTGGGTGGACGACCAGTACCGCGACGGGCGCACGACGTCGATCTCGGATGAGGAGATGACGATTCAGGCGCGCGCGCATCTGCCGCATCTGTTCGCGGATGTGCAGGAGCGTCGGGCAGGGTGAAGCGAGGGTCGGAACGCGCGTAAGATCGCGCGCCGGGATTCTTCGCTTCGCGGACTCCGCTCTAGAGTGACACGAGCATGCGACGCTCCGACTGAGGTGCAAAGCTCTCTGGGCGTCCTCGCCCTCACACTTCTAACAGGCCGTTGCGGCCGCATCTTCGTCCTGCACCGGGTGCAGGGCTGGGCCCTGCCGGGGGTGCGGGGTGCGAACCCCGCATGCAATCGTTCTTCTCACGGCGCCGGTGGTGCCGGACGCGGGTCCGACGCGTGCATGCTGCGGCCCAGGCGCTCGCCGCCGAGCATGATCACCACCGCCGCCGTGACCATCACGAGCGCCGCGACACCGGCCAGCGTGGCCGCGTAGCCGAATCGTTGCGCCAGCACCGCCTGGCTGACCGCCGCGCCCGAGGCGAGCAGCACGCCTGTCTGATACGCGAGTCCCGAGAAGAGTCCGCGCACTTCGGGCGGCGAGAGCTCCGTCAGATGCGCGGGGATCACACCCCATGCGCCCTGCACCATGAACTGCATGATGAATGCACCGATGGTCAGCACGACGAGCGTGCTCGGATAAATCCAGAGCGGGATGACCAGGCCGGCGCAGATCACCGCCGTGGCCATCGCGCGCCGCCGCCCGATTCGATCCGACAGAAAACCGAACGTCAGGCCGCCGAGCAACGCGCCGACGTTGTAGATGAGCGCGATCGTCGCGACGGTGCGCGTGTCGAGCGCGCGCGTTTTTTCCAAAAACGTCGGATACATGTCCTGCGTGCCGTGCGACACGAAGTTCATCGCGGTCATCAGGAGGCACAGGTAGAGGAACAGGCGCAGGTTGTCGCGGATGGCGAGGCGAATCTGCGTCATGTCGGGGCGGGTGCGCTCCCACGCCTCGGACTCGGGCACCTTGGTGCGGATATAGAGCGTCAGCAGCGCAGGCGCGCCGCCGATGAAAAACATCGCGCGCCAACCGAAATGCGGGAACACGAAGAAGAACGCGGCCGCCGCGAGCAGGTATCCGACCGCGTAACCCTCCTGCAGCAGGCCGGAGAAGAGTCCGCGCCATCGCGGCGACACCGCTTCCATCGCGAGCGACGCGCCGACGCCCCACTCGCCGCCCATCGCGACGCCGTACAGCGCGCGCAGAAACAGGAACCATCCGTAACTCGGCGCCAGGCCGCTCAGCACTTCGACTACGGAATAGAAGACGACGTCGACCATCAGTGGGATGCGGCGGCCGTAGCGGTCGGCGATCCAGCCGAAGACCAGCGCGCCGACCGGCCGCAGCGCCAG
>DASQHV010000218.1:0-1919 GCA_035631915.1 Candidatus Acidiferrales bacterium
GCGCGGGCTCGCCCGAGATCGTCCGGCACTTTGTCGGTGTCGCGTGCAAGGCTGTCGATCAACGGGCCGACCGCGATCTCGCTTACGCCGCTCTGCTGCTCTGGCGTCAACCGCTCTGCGAGCCACTGCTCGAGCGCGGCGTAGTCTTCGTCGGTGCCGCACAAGTCGGCCAGCACTGCGCCCAGCGCCACGTCTTCGAAGTTCGCGGACGCACCGGACTCCGCAATCTCGGCGCGCAGCTCGGGCCGCAGCAGCGCCATCGCGACCAGTCCGATTTCCGCCTTCGTGCCGGCGTCGCCGCCCGTCGCCGCCGGTCGATTCTGCGGCGGCTGCGGCCGAGGACGAGCCGGCGAACCGGCTGCTGGGCGGCGCGCGAGGTCCCGAATCACTGCTTCGTCGATTCCGAGCAGGCTCTCGGCCTTGCGTACGATCAAATTGAATTGAATCTCGTCGTCGATCAGTTTGAGCTTCTCGGCGACCTGCGCGGCGGCTTGCGCACGCTTTTCAAGCGGCGCGTTCGGCCCGCCAACCGTCTCGCGCTGATCGCGAATGAAGTAATCAACCAGCAACTCGGCGTTGTCGGCGAGCTCCTGAAACGCCGCCGCACCCTTCTCGCGCACGAACGTATCCGGATCGAATCCAGCCGGGATGAAAATTCCGCGGCCCAGCAATCCGGCTTGCAGAAAAATCTCGAGCGCGCGCATCGAGGCCTTCCGTCCCGCCGCGTCGCCGTCGAAGCATGCGATCACATTTTTCGTGTAGCGGCTCAGCAGTCGCAGCTGCTCGACGGTCAGCGCCGTGCCGCATCCGGCGACCGCCTCCTTGATGCCCGCCTGCGACAGCGCGATCACGTCGAAGTAGCCCTCTACCAGGATTGCGCGCCCGCTCGAATTGTTGACCTGCGACGAAATTGCCTGGCGCGCCTCGAACAGTCCGTACAGCGTGCGCGTCTTCGAGTAGAGCGGCGACTCGGGCGAGTTGATGTACTTGGGCAGGCGGTCGTCAAGCACGCGGCCGCCGAATGCGAGCACCCGCCCCTGCGCGTCGCGAATCGGGAACATCACGCGCCCGCGGAACATGTCGTGATGCTCACTGCCGTCGCTCTTGACGAGACCGACCTTGACGCCGGCGTCGCGCAGCGAGCGTCGCTCCAGCGCCTTGGTCAGCGAGGCGGGCCGCGCCGGCGCGAAGCCGACTGCGAACGCGCGCGCAGTCTCGACCGTGATGCCGCGCGCCTTCAGATAGTCCCGCGCGACCGTGCCGTCGCCGGTGTTCCACAGAACGTGCGAAAAGAACTCGGCCGCGACTTCGCCCGCCTTGAACATCGCCTCACGCTCGCTGGCCGCGGGGCCGGAGGCGTTGATCTCGGGGAGCGTGACGCCGTACTTGCGCGCGAGCGAGCGCACTGCTTCGGGAAAGGTTAGGCCCTCGACGCGCATGATGAAATTGAAGACGCTGCCGCCCACGCCGCATCCGAAGCAGTGAAAAAATCCGCGCTCGGCATTGACCGAGAACGACGGTGTCTTCTCGTTATGGAACGGGCACAGACCGACGAAGTTGCGCCCGGCGCGGCGGAGTCGCACGTGCGCGCCGACAATCTCGACGATATCGGCGCGAGTGCGAACCTCTTCGATCTTGTCGTCGCCGAAGCGTCCCATCAGCCGCCGAGCACCGTGCGCAGTCGTTCGGGGAAGTTCGTCATGATGCCGTCGACGCCGCATTCGATCAGCGCGCGCATCCGCGCGTCCGCATCGACGGTCCAGGTGTACACCTTGAGCCCGCGCTCGTGCGCCGCCTTGCACAGGTCCGCCGTCACCATGTCCCAGCGCGGATTGATCGCATGCGCGCGCATCGCAACGGCGTTCATCATCAGATCGACCGGCTTGTCGTCGGCAAGCAGCGCGATTCGGATGTCGAAA
>DASQHV010000219.1:0-5094 GCA_035631915.1 Candidatus Acidiferrales bacterium
AAGGAGTGGAACGCGGTCCGCGCCGCACGTGAGCTCAAAGTCACGTGGTCGGAATCGCATCCGAACTTCCCCGGTAACGACAAGCTGCACGAGCACATCCGCAAAGCGCCCATCATCAGGACCGAATTCCCGGTCGCCAACGGGTCGGTCGAAGATGGGATGAAGCGCGCGGTCAAGGTGATCGCGGGCGAATACGAATATCCGACGCAATCGCATGCGAGCACCGGGCCCGCCTGCGGGCTCGCCGACGTGAAAGACGGCGAAGCGACGGTGTGGACCAGCACGCAGAAGCCGCACTATGCGCGGGACGGGATTGCGAATTTGCTCGGGTTGCCGCCGGACAAAGTCCGCGCCGTCTGGATGTTCGGCACGGGATCCTACGGCCGCAACGATCAGGGCGATGCGACGGCCGATGCCGCGGTTTTGTCGCAGCATCTCAAGCGCCCGGTGCGCGTCCAGTATATGCGTCACGAGGGCCTTGCCTGGGATCCCAAAGGAACGGCGACCGTGAACCGCAGCCGCGCGGGGTTAGACGCGAGCGGGAAAGTGATCGCGTATGAGAACGTCAGCAAAGCGTTCTCGCGTCTGAACACGGCGACGAACGAGGGGCGCGCGGCGCATGTGCTCGCAGGTCAGTTGTTGGGTGTCGCGCTCGAGCCCGAGCAGTCATTCGAGATTCCGCACGCCTCCTACACGTTCGAGAACGGCCGCGTGGGCTGGGAGATCATCCCGCCGCTGATGGATCGCGCCTCGCCCTTGCGGACCACGCATTTGCGCGATCCCTACGGCCCGCCGATCCTCTTCGGCAGCGAATCTTTCATGGACGAAGTCGCGGCGGCGACGAACGAAGATCCGGTCACGTTCCGCCTGCGCTATCTCACTAACCCTCGCGACCGCGACGCGGTCAAAACGGCGGCGGAGAAGTACGGCTGGGATGCGCGTCCGAGCCCGCGGAGCGACCAGAAGAATGCGGCGGTTGCCGTCGGGCGCGGCATCGCTTACCGGCGCCACTTCGACACTTTCATTGCGCTCGTCGCGGAAGTGCGCGTTCATCGCGATACGGGAAAGATCGAGCCGGTACGTTATGTCTGCGCCCATGATGTCGGGCTGATCGTCAATCCCGAAACGCTCAAGCATGTCATCGACCGCCAGCTTGTCTATGGCACGAGCCGCACGCTGTTCGAGGAAGTGCGGTTCGATGAGAAGATGGTAACGAGCGTCGATTGGGTCACCTATCCGGTGCTGCACATCGAGTCCATTCCGGGAATGATCGAGATTCACTTGATCAGCCGGCCGGAAGCCGCACCGTCGGGTGCGGGCGAGATGGCGCTGGGCCTGGTGCCGGCCGCCATCGGCAATGCGGTGTTCGACGCAACCGGCGTTCGCTTGCGCCGCGTGCCGTTTACGCCGGAGCGCGTGAAGGCGGCGTTGGCGTAAACAAAAACTGTGTCATGGCCCGGCGCGGCGCGACCGGGCCACCCAGCGCGAGTGCGTCTGCACGCGCGAAAGAGTTCTATGCCCGCCTGGGTGGCGCGCGTGCGCGGGCCATGACAGTTTGTTTTTGCGATGGTGGACTTCAGTGCAGCGCGCGCATAAACAAAACCAACGCTATTCGCATCGGACGAGAAATGACTTCCCCAAACTCCAAGCCCAACGTCTCGCTCGCGACGTTGGCGGGCGTTTTCTTGGGCGTGGGGTTAGCCAGCTTCGGCGGTAGCTCGGCCGCCTGGCTCTATCGCGATCTGGTGCAGAAGCGCGGTTGGGTTTCGGAAGAAGAATACCTTTCCGCGATGACGCTCAGCCAAGTGCTGCCCGGCGCTAATCCCGTCAACATGGCGATGTATGTCGGCTCGAAGCTTCGCGGAGGTAAAGGCGGCGTCGCCGCGGTGATGGGACTCGTCGGCCCCCCTTTCGTGGTGATCCTCATTCTCGGCGCGCTCTATGTGCGCTACGGCGCGACGCCGTTCGTGCATCAGATCATGGGTGGGCTGATCGCCGTCGGCGTCGGCATGGTGCTTCAGCTGGCCGCACAGCTTGCGAAGAACATCCGCCGCTTCGTGCCGGCTGCTTTCGCGCTCGCGATCTTCTTGGCCGTCGGCGTCTTTCGCTGGCCGATGATTCCGGTCGTTCTCGTGCTCGCGCCTTTGAGCATCGCGGCCGAGGCCTATTTCATCCGGAAGACGCCGCATGGATAGTCGGCTTCCCGGCCTTTTCTTCGTCTTCGGCTCGCTATCGCTGTTCTCGTTCGGCGGCGGCCAGGCGATCATCGCCGACATGCAGCATCAGGTGGTTGACGTCCGCCACTGGATGACGGCGCGCGAGTTCGTCGATCTCTTCGCACTGTCGCGCACCGCACCCGGGCCCTCCACGCTGATCGCGGCACTCATTGGCTGGCATGTCGCCGGATTCTTCGGCGCGCTTGTCGGCACCATCGGGATGTATCTCCCCAGCTCCATTGTGATGTACGGCGCGGTTCGCTGGTGGCATGCGAAAGCGGATTCGCCATTTCGCTTGGCACTTCAGCGGGGCTTGGCGCCGATCGCGCTCGGGCTCGTGCTTGCGGGAGCCTTGACCGTGCTCGAAGCGGCGCAAGCGAACACGCTTCAGCTCGCCACCGCGCTCATCACCGCGGGACTTCTGCTCTACACCAAGACCGGGCCGTATCTCCTGATGGCGATCGCGGTCGCCCTGTTCGGCGCGCTCTATTATTTCTGAGTGCTTGCCTTACTTCGGTGCGGCATACAACGATGCGTCCATGCGCGATTGGACGCCGACTTTCTTCAGCGTCGCTTCGTATTCCTCGCGCAGGAACGGATCCTCGAGCCAATAGGGAATCGCGGTGCCGCCTTCGGTGACGTCGATGGCGCCTTCGTCCGTGTCCTTCTCGCCGGGCAACCCCGGGCGATCTTTCCGGTGATTGTTCGGCCCGTACCAGCCGATCAAACGCAACGGCTCTTTGCTCGTCCCAAAATGCGCGTGGAACCAGTCGCCGCCATAGGGCGCCGCCGTCACCATGCCGACCGTCTCGTAGTCCTGGCGATAGACCTGATCGGCCTTGCCGTCCTTCCACGGCGTCATGCCGATCGCGCGCGGCCAGGTGTAGGTGTAGCCCGAGCCGTTGATGCAGACGAGCACGGCGGAGGAAAGATGCGCGTGCGCCTTGGAGTAGCGCCCGGTGCGGTGCTCGCCGACGAAGCCGTAGAACACATTGTCGGCCATCGCCGGCTCGACGCGCGTGTAGCCGGGCGAGCGGCGATTATCGAGATAAAGACTCGCGGTGAAGATGTTGGGGATGAGATTGGATTTCCTCATCGCGAGCCCGCGCAGCGGATCGGGGATGATGTCGTCTTTGGGCTTGAAGAAATCCTCCGAGCCGTCGAAGCGCGACGGGAACTTGGCCGGGCAGTCGAAAATCCAGTCCGTCTCGCGGAAGAGGTTCATCACATTGGGCGCCGAGGTCGCGACGAGGATCAGCGCCGGCGTCGAGGCCGCATTCACGATGCGGTGCCAAGTGTTCAGCGGCGGCGAGAACATCGAGCCGGTCTGCCACTCGAAGGTATGCGGCTTCTTCTGTCCGTCGACCCAGATCTCGGTCGTGCCGCGGCCCTCGACCACGACCATGATCTCTTCATACATGTGCCGTTCGGGGATTAGCGCGCCGCGCGCCGGGACCTCGACGACGTAGCAGCCCCATTTCCCTTCCGTGCCGAAGAGCTGGATGAAGGTCCCGCGTCCGCCCATGCGCTTCCAGTCGCCCAGCGGCATGTCCTGGATTTTCTTGACCCCGATACCGCGAAAGATCGGTACGCCCTGGCTGTCCATGAACAGGTCGTAGGGCGTCTTCGGGCGGTTCCAGGCGCCGTAGCCTGCATTCTTCAGGCCTTGCGGTTCATGCCAATGTTCGCTGCTGACAACGTCGTGCATCGGAACTTCCTTCAAGTGATTGAATAGGTGCGATTTTTGGAACGTATCACCCAAGTCTCGCGGCCACAAATGGCGGCGCTATTGCGACGAGCGCAAAAGCGCGATTTGCTTGCGACTCTTGAGGACGAGGAGCTTGCGATTCCGATGTCCAAATTCACGCGCCGCGAAATCGTCGCCGCAGGACTCGCCGCCCCCGCGTTGATTGCCCCGCGCGGCTTGCGCGCGGCCACCCCGGATTATCCCAACAAGCCCATCCGCTTCATCATCCCTTATGCGCCGGGCGGCGGCTTCGACGTCTATGTCCGCGTCATCGCGCCGGTGATGGAGCAGTTCTTCCCGAAGAAAGCGACCATCGTGCCAGTGAATGTCGCGGGCGGCGGGGGTGCGAAGGGCATCGCGCAGCTCTACCGCGCCAAGCCCGACGGCTACACGCTCGGCATCTTCAACATCCCGGGCGTCTTCATCCTTCAGCAGCAACAGGGCGATGCCGCCTACGATCTTTCGAAGTTCACCTGGATCGGCCAGATGGGCGAAGGCGAGCACTACGTCATCGGCGTAGGCGCGAACTCGGCCCTGAAGACCTATGCCGATTTGAAAGCGCTCTCGGCGCAGCGGCCGATCAAGTTCTCGGTCACCGGACCCGAAGGCACCGCCTATGTCGCGACGCTCATCGGCGCGCGGCTCTTGGGTTTAAGGACGCAGCTCATCTCCGGCTACAAGGGCTCGGCCGATTACGTCGTCGCTGCGATGCGCGGGGATTCGGATGCGGTGGTCGCCGGAATTCCGACCGCGCTCCGTTTCTCGCGCGGCAAAACCATCCGCGTGCTCGCGAGCTTCGAGACGCATTCGACCATTCCCGGCATTCCCGATGCGACGGCATTGATGCAGCCGGATCTCGATCAGATCACCATCGAGCGCCCGGTCGGAGCGCCGCCGGGAACGCCACCGGAGATCCAGGCCCTCATCTCGAACGCGCTTTCGAAGGCGCTTCGGGACCCGAAAGTCATCGCCTGGGGCAAGGAAAACGATGTGGTGATGAAGGTGAAGACGCCGGCCGAAGCGTCAGCGCTCGTCGCCGCTCAGCGCGCTTTCTTCGAGCGCTGGAAAAGCGTCCTCCCGGGCTGAAATTCTCGCTCGCCCAAATTTGTCATTCCCGGCCGAGCGGCCCAA
>DASQHV010000220.1:0-3401 GCA_035631915.1 Candidatus Acidiferrales bacterium
CAAGCTCGATCTCCCGGGACACGGCACCGTCGAGACCATCAGCAATCCGATCTTCGTGGCGGGATCCGAAAAGCGCCGCGCGCAGGCGGCGCCGGACGTCGGTGCGAACACGCGCGAAGTGCTGCGCGCGCTCGGCTACGCGGATTCCGCAATCGACGAGATGGTCCGGCGCGGCGCCGCCGCCGTGGCTGGCTGATGCGCGCGGCGCGACGAAGTTCAGGCCGCAATCGCGCTGCGGATCCAGCTCACCAGGTCGCTGAACACCTCGGCGCGATTCGTCTCGTTGAACATCTCGTGCCTGCCGCCGGCGTAATATTTCTCCGTCACGTTCGTCATACCCGCAGCGCGATAGCGCTCGGCCAGCGGCTTCAGCCATTCAAGGTCGTGGTTAATCGGATCCTTGTCGCCGGCCAATATATAGATCGGCAGACTGCTCCGAATCTTTGAAATCTCGGCCGGGTCGGTCATTCGCTTCGCGCCCGCCGCCATCGATTGCATCGCGCGCTGATTGATCCCGAAACCGCACTTCGGATCGGCGATGTACGCGTCGACCGCCGCAGCGTCGCGGCTCAACCAATCATACGGTGTGCGCGCGGGTTCGAACGCGGCGTTGAACCTCGTCAGATCCGCCTCTTGCGACGGATCGATCGCGAGCTTATCCACCGACGCCGACCCCGACAGCACCAGCGCCGCAATCGACGCGCTGTTGTCGAGCACGTATTGCTGCGCCGCGAACGAGCCCATGCTGTGGCCCAGCAGCACGATCGGCAGCCGCCCTTCGCGCGTGCGCGCCAGCTTGGTCAGCGTCACCATGTCCGCCACCAGCCCGTTCCAGCCCGCCGCGCCGAAATCGCCGAGCGCTTCCTTGTTCGGCGCCGAACGCCCGTGCCCGCGATGGGCGTTGGTGTAGACGTGGAATCCCGCATCGTTCAGCGCAGCCGCGACGTGCGCGTAGCGGAGCGAATGCTCGCCCATTCCGTGCGCCAGCTGCACGATTCCCACGGCGCGTCCCGGCGCGCGCCATCGAAAATACGCAATCTCCAGTCCGTCGCTGCTGGTGAATGAGAAGTCGTCGCGATTCATCCCGATGCACCCCGGCAATCTGATTTCGTATTCAATGCTATCCGGCGGCGCGCGCGAAATTGCAATGCTTTTGAAGCGCCGTTTTGCTATCCATTCGATCGGCATCCGTTCGATCGGTGAGGTACTCCGATGAAGGATTCGACATACGACGCGGGCATGGCCGTTCGCCGCCGCGTGCTCGGCGACGCGCACGTGGATCGCGCGACTCGCGGCGCGACCGACTTCGACGCAGAATTTCAGGAGATGATCACGCGCCACGCGTGGGGCGAAATCTGGACGCGGCCCGGCCTGGACCTGCGCACACGCAGCCTCATCACGATCGCGATTCTCGCCACGCTCGGCCGCGAAGAGGAACTCAAGCTGCACCTCCGCGCGACGCGCAACACCGGCGCCACGCGCGACGAGGTCAAGGAACTGCTGATGCAGCTCGCCGTCTACGCGGGAGTGCCCGCCGCAAACACCGCGGTGCGAATCGCGAAGCAGGTGTTCGAGGAGATCGCGAAGGAGGACGCGCGATGAAACCCGACGTTGGCTATCGGCGCGAGACGCCCGGCGCGCATCCGCCGTACGATCACGCGGCGTACGCAAGCACCCACAAGCGCGCGCCGCGGCATCCGCCCATCAAGTTCGAGCACACGTTGTCCGAGATCACCGGCCCGCGATTCGACGCGCGGTCTCTAACCGCAGGCGACGCCGACTTGACCCACTTCAACGGCGCTGCCGCACTCGGCGAGCGCATCATCGTTACCGGTCAAGTGCTCGACGAATCCGGCCACGCAATTCCATCGACCCTGATCGAAATCTGGCAGGCCAACGCCGCGGGCCGTTACGCGCACGACGCCGACCGCCATGACGCGCCGCTCGATCCGCACTTCGCCGGCATCGGCAAGGTGATGACCGACGCGGCCGGCAACTACCGATTCACGACGATCAAGCCGGGCGCGTATCCGTGGCGCAATCATCACAACGCGTGGCGGCCGAATCACATCCACTTCAGCCTGTTCGGCCCGGGCTTCGCCACGCGCCTCATCACGCAGATGTATTTTCCCGGCGACCCGCTGCTGGCACTCGATCCGATCTTCAACAGCGTGCCCGATTCCGCCGCGCGCGAACGGCTTGTCGCGGCGTTCGATATCGAGACCACGATGCCGGAATTTGCGCTTGGCTATCGCTTCGACTTCGTGCTGCGCGGGCGTCTTGCCACGCCGATGGACCGATGACACGAGCCCATGACATGAGCCGCGGGCAGACACCGTCGCAAACCGTGGGGCCGTTCTTCAAGCCATCGTTGATTCACGCGGGAAGCGAGACGCTGGCGACGGCGAGTACGCGCGGCGAACGAATCATCGTCGCCGGTCGCGTGCTCGACGGCGACGGCGCTGCCGTGAACGACGCGATGATCGAAATCTGGCAGGCCAACGCCGACGGCCGCTACGACCATCCTGACGACCAGCAGGAGAAGCGCATCGATCCGAACTTCCGCGGCTTCGGCCGCGCGGCCACCGACGAAGAGGGACGCTTCCGCTTCGTCACGATAGTGCCGGGCGCAGTCGCAGGCAGCGGCGGCGTCGCGCAAGCGCCGCACATCAACGTCTCGATCTTCGCGCGCGGGCTCCTGAAGCGGCTCGTCACGCGGATCTATTTTCCCGGCGAACCGCTCAACGCCGCCGACTCGTTGCTCGCTTCCGTTCCGGCGGCACGCCGACCGACTCTGATTGCGCGCGCCGAACGTTCCGGGCCAGTGCGCGAGTTCATCTTCGACATTATTCTGCAGGGCGGGAATGAAACCGTCTTCCTGGATATCTGAGCGCTGAGCGACCGCGATGAGCGTCAGCCCGATCGACTCCGACATCTTCGGCGCGCTGTACGCCACCGATGAAGTCCGCGCGATCTTCTCGGACAGGTCGCAGCTGCAATTCATGCTCGACGTCGAAGCGGCGCTGGCGCGCGCGGAGGCGGCGCACAGCCTGCTGCCTCCCGCGGTGGCCGAAGCGATCACCCGCGCCGCGCGCGCCGAGAATCTGGACCTCGACTACATCGCGAAGAGCACGCGGCGCGTCGGCTACCCGGTGGTCGCGTTGGTCAAGGAGCTCGGCCGACTCGCCGGCGACGACGCCGCTCGCTACATCCATCTCGGCGCCACGACCCAGGACATCCTTGACTCGGCGCTCGTGCTGCAGCTTCGCGAAGCGATCGGAATCATCCGGCGCGACCTGGTGGCGCTCGCACGCGCGCTCGCCGCGCAGGCCGCGCGCTATCGCGACGCGCCGATGGCCGGGCGGACGCATCTTCAGCACGCGGTGCCGATAAGGTTCGGG
>DASQHV010000221.1:0-4391 GCA_035631915.1 Candidatus Acidiferrales bacterium
TGCGCGTGCGTGCGGCCCAGGCGAATAACCGGGATTCCGGCTCCTGGAGCGATTGTCATCGCGCTACCGTTCAATTCTCCGCTTCCGTTTCCATCCTCGAGTCCGCCACTTGAAAGCAACAACTGCGCGTGGCCTGAAAGAATTCCCGCTGCGGAGACGCCGGATCGCTCGAACGAGTGCTCGTGCGAGAGGTCCACGCCGTCGAATTCGCAATCGACCGTAGTGGCGTCGCCGCTCTGACGCAGCGTCAGGTTCACAACGCCGTCGTAGATGCTCGCGTTTACGCGGACGCCCGGATGAAACATCAGCAGCGAGACGATTGAAGGCGCGATTCTGACTGCGGGGCTTTCGATCAGCAACGATGGCGGATTGGAGCGCGTCGAAGTCAGACGGACGCCCGACAACTTTGCGCCGAACGGAAACGCGAAGCCCTGGCTGGCAGCGTCCAACTCAAGACCCATCGGCGCGAGAATATTCGAGAGCGTCGCGGAGTATGGATAGCTGGAAATCAGCACTGCGCCGAAAACGACGAGCGCTATAGCCGCGTAACCGAACCTGACGAACCGCGATGATTTCGAGGATGCTGACGCCTGCGCGAATCGGTCAGGCATTTCGCGCCAGCGCCACGCAGGTGAGATCGACGTCGTACGAGTGCGTGTCCTGGCTGCGCCGCTGGATGCGAAGATTCTCGACGCCGATCGGCATCTGCATCGAATTGATACCGTAGAGCACGTCGACCAACTGCGAGAGGCTCACGTTTGCCAGCTTCAATTGCACGCTGTACTCGGTAAATCCGTCTGCGAGCTTGCGATCGGAGCCCGGCGTGATCGAGCCGATCTTCTCGCGGCCGACGCTCTTGGTCAGCGAAGTCTCGACCACGGAGAAAAGCGAAAAGTCCCGGCCCAGCGGAACCGTGCGATGCTCGGCGGTGGCGAGGTCGGCCTTCAATTGCGCGTAGGTCACGGTCAGGCGGCGAACCTCGGCGAGATCGCGCTGGCGCTCGACGATCTTGTCTTCGAGTCCCGAGCTCAGACTAACGATTGGAATGTAGATGAGGTTGTACGCGAGGAACACACCGAACAGTCCACCCGCGATCCGCAGCAACAGGCGCTCGCGCGGTTCGAGCTTGTCGTAACGCTCGCGCGCCTGCCCGACCAGCGGATTGATCCGCTCGGCGGCCTGCCGCAAGAGCGGGCGCGCCAGGTCGAGCAATCGCTCGCGAATGTTTTCCAGCCACTCTCTAAGCATCTATCGTTCCGCGGCCGGCACCGCGTCCTTGAAGTTGGCGTCGAGATGAAAATCGACCTTGTTGGGGTCGGAGCCGGCCTTGGCGTGAGTCACTTCGATGCTACCGAAGTATCCGCTGGCATCGAGCGCCTTCTTGGCCTGATCGACGGTGGTGAACGAGTCCGCCTGTCCCGTCACGCGCATCGCGTTGGGGTCGATTTGCACGTCCGCCATCTCGACCGGAAAGCGCGGCGGCAGCGCGCGCGAGACGGCGAGCAGCGTGTCGAGCGGCGAATTGTGCGCCAGATTGCCGCCGATGAGCCGCAGGCGGTGATTCATTTTCGAGATTCCCACCTTCAGCTGGGTCTTCGCTTCCGAGGGATCGACGTTGCCGAGCACGGGCACCGCCACGGCCGCGATTTCGCTGTTGACCTGGCGCAGGCGGCGCAGGTTGGCATAGACGTCGAAGAAAAAATGCACTGCGACGACGCCGAGCAGCGCCGCCGCGAGGATGCCGGAAGTGTAGAAGGGCGTGAGGTCGCCGCGCACTCGGCCCCGGAAAAGAAATTCGCCCTGGCGAAAATTTATCAACTCGGCGGGCTTGTTGGGCAGCTCGCTCAGCAGCATCGCCGCGCACGACGCAAACTTGCCGGTATTGGGAATCGAGCCTTCGAAGATATCCGAATAGTCGAAAGCGCTTCCGTCGCGCACCGACATCGCCAGCGCGTCCGAAAGCAGGCTGCGGACTTTGGCGATTCCGGACGCGGCGCCGGCCAGGATCACGTCGGTGTGTTCGATCTCTTCGCCATTGGCGAGGAGCATCTGCCGCACGGAGTTGAAGATCGGGTTCGCCTCGTCGACAGAGACCGGCGACCCGTCCGAGGTCATCAGCCCCGACGGCATCGAGCGCAGCGCGCGCGGCCTGCCGTCCGCATCGACCAGCACCATCGAGGTTGCCGACGCGTCGCCCTCGACCACCAGGTGCGCTTTCGGCTCCGCGCCATTGCGGGCGCGCGTCAACATCGCGGCCAACGCCAGCGGGGCGAGCGTGACGGTCTTGGGATCGAGGCCGGCTTTTTCGAGCAAGCTCAAATGACTCTGCAAGTCGGTCTTGCGCGCCAACGCAGCCATCACCAAAGTGTGGTCGCCCTCGCGTCCCACGCGGGTGAAAGCGACGATAGAATTGTCGACCGGGAACGGCAGATGCTCTTCCAGTGCGAACGGAACCACCTGATGAAGGCGGCGCGCATCCTTGAACGGCAACTCGAGCAGGCGCTTGGCAACGTGGTCGGGCGGGAGCGCCGAGATCGCGATGTCGGGCGCGCCGCACTCGGCGACCAGGCGCGACAGCGCGCCGCCGAGATCGGCTTCGTCGTTGGCGCGGAATTTTTCGTGTACGCCGGTCAGGCGGAACGAATTCCACGAGCGCTCCGCCGAGGCGGCGCGCACGACGTCGCCGGCGATCTCGAGCGCGAGTATTCGCTGAGCCATCAGGCGCCTTCAGACCTAGTCTTCATGCCAGGTTGCGAGCGTGCCGATACCCGACGTCTCGCGATGAAACGTGCCGGCCACTATTTTGCGCGCGCCCGCGTAAGTCCCCATCCCCACTATCGTAAAGAAATCACTGCGCGTGGTTAAGACCTGCTTCAAGCGATCCCGGAAGGGGGCGACGCCGGGGATGTCGTTGATCAGATCGTCAGCTTTGCCGAAGGGCCGAATCGCGCGCGCGGCAATTATCTCTTCCACGATCTTTTGATTCGCCATCAACTCCGGCTCCAACGACGCGAGCACCTGCGGCGAGGCGGTGTTGGCGTTGACCTGGGTCTCCGGCATCACCGTCAAAAATTGGCGCAGGCGATTGAACACGGCCTCGTCGATACCCTTGACCATCTGCAGGTCGCCAATCGTCGGCATCGCGCCGTAGCGCGGCTGATAGGGCGGCCGCAGGCCCATATAGTAGTCCGCGCCGGTAGGGCTGAGCGAACCGTTGGCCGGTGTAATCCATTCGACGATGCCCTGAATCAGATCGCGATTGATGTCCAGGATCGTGAACAGCTGCTCCATCCGCTGGATGGCTTGCTGGTTGGGCGCGCCGCTGCCGGGATCGACCATCGAGTTGATCGAGAGTTTTCGCGTCTCGTCCACGATCGTGAGCGCAACGGTGCCGCCTTGCAGCGTCATTGGCGGATACGGCAGCGCCCACACGTCGTCCAGCGTGTCGATCGGGTTCTGGGTTTGCACGTCGGTGCGCTCATCCTGCGCGAGCAGCGCCAGCCCGACGTTGACGCCGGAGCGGGCGAGATAGTATGCGCGCAACTCGTTGGCCTGGTTCGCTGCCGAGACGAAGCCGAGCCCGGCCGACATCGCGAAGTCGACGATGATCAGCGTCATCAGCGCGATACCGAGCAGGACGGTCAGGAGCGCGACGCCGCGCTCACGGCGATAGAGCGCGGTTACCATTCGACTATCGCCATCGGCACGGTTACCTGGGTCGCGAAATCCATCGCGCGTCCGCCGGGCGCCGCCATCGAGATCTGGATCGCAACTGCGACCGGCAACTGGCGTCCGCGCGGCAGCCCGGCCGAATCCCAGCTCTCGGTCCAGCGCTGGCCGTCGAAGTAACGCAGATGAAGCGAGAGCAGGTTGTCCGCCAGATCGACGGTCTGCGCGGCCCCGCCCGCCGCCAGCAATCCGCTCTGCTGCGAGCGGCGTAGCACGTACCAACCTGGATGGTCGGGATTGCTAACAATGTCGTAGCTGACGACGAACTCCGGCGCGATCGAGATGATCGCGCGGCGATGCCCGGCGCTGAACGTGGAAATCGTCAGCGTATCGACCGGGCCGGAGCTGCCGACGTGGCCGTTGCCCTCTAACAGTACGCGGCTGACGGAAATCGGCGTTTGTGCGGCGTCGCGAATTTCCTTGCTGAGCTGCCACAGCAGCGCGCGGCCCTGGCGATCCACGAGCAGGTGGTTCTCCGCGTGCACCTTGCTGTGCGCGACCGTGCTGAACGAGCTCGCGAGCATCGCGAGAATCAGCCCGAGCACGCCGATCGCGAGCATCATCTCGATCAGCGTGAAGCCGTCGTGCGAGGCGCAGGTTCGCGAACGGAAAATCATTGGTTCTGGTCCTGGCCGGGGGGCAAGTCGTGCGGATTCGGATTG
>DASQHV010000222.1:0-14064 GCA_035631915.1 Candidatus Acidiferrales bacterium
GGGTTACGTCTGGCTGGTGATAGTCGCGGTGCTCAACAGCGTGGTCTCCGCGTACTACTACTTTTACGTCCTGGTCGCGATGTACATGCAGGAGGGCGTCGCCGAAGCGGTGCCGATGCGCGCGCGGCCCGCGCTGGTCGCCGCAATCGGACTGGCCGCACTCGCGACGATCGCGATCGGAGTCTATCCCGAGCCGTACATCTCGTCCGCCGCCAACGCGTTTCACTCAGCCAGCGGCGCCGAAGGAATCCACACGCTAGCCGTCGAGCCCTGAGGCTCGTGCTGTCGGGGCCGTCACCTGCGGCGAGCGGGCTTTTTCGCTGATTTCTTTTTCGCGATCTTTTTCCTGGGCGCAGTGCGCTTCGATGCGGCTTGCGATCGCTCAGGCATAGTCCCCGCGCCACCCGCATACGCGTCGGCTTCGATCTCGATCATCATCGCGGGACTCACCAGCCGGCGCACTTCCACCATTGACGTGGCGGGCCGCGAGTCGGCGAAGAATTCGCGATGCGCGCGCGCCGCTTCTTCAAACCGCGCGATGTCGGTCACGAACATCCGCGTCCGCACCACGTCGCTCATCGACAATCCAACCCGCTCGAGCGCCGCGCGGATGTTGTTCAACGCCTGACGCGCCTGCACGTACATCTGGCCGGCGCCGACGATCAGGCCGCGCTCGTCGAAGGCCGTGGTGCCCGACACCGCGACGAAATCGCCGGCGCGGACCAGCCGCGAGTATGCGACGATCGGCTCCCACGGTGCGTTGCTCGAGACTCGCGTGATCGCGCTCATCGTAAACCCCTCACTCGCCAAAACTCTTGCGTTCGCGGCCGCGACGCGAACCACAGTCGAGCGCCGACGCTCAGACGTCGCGCCCGGGGTAAGTCTCTTCCAGTTCGCGCGCCACCGAGCGCATCGGCGGTCCCACCACCCGCGCCGCGGGCATCAGCCACTGGAATAGTTTTGCGACTCGGCCGCTGACCGGCGCGCGCGGCTCCGCGAGCCGCACCATGTCGAGTTCGTGCTCGACGATTCGATCTTCATGCCGGGATACGAGCTTGCTGCTCGCGAAAATAGGGCGCCGCTGCTCCACCTGAACCTCCACAACCTCCGCCCCATCGGGCGCCGAAGAAATAACGACTGCGATCGAATGATACAGATGGCGGCGCGATAGTCAAAATATTCGGCCGAAAAGGGCTTTGATATTTCGTCGCGTAGGCACTGTCCAGCCGCGTGAATCGCGCGCTTGAAGTTGCGCCGCACCTATCGTATTCTTGGCGCGTTTCGAGTTCTGCGCTCAAGAGGACACCGAGTAATCAAGGAGAAAGCGATGCGCAAGGTCCTGCTTCTAGCACTAGTTTCGATGTTCTTCGCGGCCGCGGCGTGCAGCAAGTCCGAGGAGACTCCGGCCCCCGATGCGGCGGCCTCCGCCGCCCCAGCCAGCGAAGCGGCGAGCCCGGCGGCTGCGGCCAGCCCTGCGGAAGCTGCCAGTCCTGCTGCAGCGGCCAGCGCGGCGCCGTAGCTATTCCTTCTCGATGCGGGTTCCCGCGCGCCGTTGAGAGCCGTCGGCGCGCGGGAGGCCCGCTAACGTGCGCCTTCCTCTGGCCGTCGCGTAGCCGTATCCGCCACAGAGTCTTGTCAAGACGGGCGTAAGTTCGAGTTCGCCTGCTGGACCGCTCGTTGCGCGAAGCGCCCGCCACTTCTCAGCGTCTCGCCGCCAGCTTACTGCTCCTCGTCCGGCTCCCTGTCATCTTCAGGATTTTCGACGTCTCCGCGGGCGATTTCCGCACGCAGCGCCGACGGATCCAGCGCCCCGGTCTTTGGCGAGGTAGGCGGCGCCTGATGCTCCGGCCCGCGAATAATCTCGACCGCCCGATGCGCCGATTCCGCGGCGAGCTTCCGCAGCTCGTCTGACTTTCGACTCAACTCCGCCGCGGTGCGCGAGAGATCCGACTTCAACTCCGAAGTCCGCTTGGTGTACTCGGCCCGCAGCGCTGCCGACTTCTTCGAATACTCGGCCCTTAGCGCTTCGATCCTTTTGAGGGCTTCCTTGCGCGCGGCTTCGCGCTTGTTGGCGTCGCCGAGCGCGGACCGGAGTTCGGTCGCGATCTTGCGTCCCCGGACTTGCAGCATCTTCAACTGCGATCTCAACTCCGCGTGCGCCTTCTGCACTTCACTCTTGATGCGAGCTTCCAGCTTGCGCGCCCGGGCCTCGCGCTCGAGCTTGACCGCCAGCTCGCGGACGCGCTTGCGCAGGATGTCGAGCTGTCCGGGCGCGGGCTTTTTGGCGGGCTTTCGCTTCGCGGGTTTTGCCTTCTTCGGCATCGGTGACCTCCTTCGCAAACCACTCGCCTTCTTCACTTCCAGCTAAGCGCCAATCGTGAACTTAGATCAACGCGGTTGCAATCAGGCGTCGGAAGCAAGCACTCGCCCGCGCGCGATGCTACCATGCGTTCGCAATGGCCAGCGCGGCACCGAAATCTGTCGGCCCTGCCGACCAGCTCAGGCAGGATCTCTCGCTGTTCGACTCGGTCACAATCGTGGCTGGCTCGATGATTGGCTCGGGCATCTTCATCGTCTCGGCCGATATCACCCGCCAGGTCGGCACGCCCGCCGCGCTGTTGCTGGTCTGGCTGGTTGCGGGCGTGATGACTGTTGCGGGGGCGCTGGCGTACGGCGAACTGGCCGCGATGATGCCGCAGGCGGGCGGGCAATACGTCTACCTGCGCGAGGCCTACGGCGGCATGTGGGCCTTCATGTTCGGCTGGACGCTGCTGCTGGTGATCCAGACCGGCACGATTGCCGCCGTCGCCGTTGCGTTTGCGCGCTTCGCCGGTGTGATGTGGCCGGTGCTCGGCTCGAGCCTGTGGATTGGCGCCGGCGGAGCGGGGCTCTCGGGCGAGCGCGCGGGAGCGATCCTCGTAATCGCGGTGCTGACGGCGGCCAATCTGCGCGGCCTCAACATGGGCAAGTTCCTGCAAAACTCGTTCACCAGCGCGAAGATCCTCTCGCTGCTGCTGATCGTCGCGGTCGGATGCCTGATCGCGCCGAACGCCGACGCCATTCGCGCCAACTTCGGCAGTGCGGCCGCGTTTGCCGGCACTCCTTCGTTCTCGATTGCGTCCGCGGGAGTGTTCGGCGCCGCGATGGTCGGGTCATTGTTCTCCGCCGACGCGTGGGCGAGCGTCACGTTCACCGCCGCCGAGATAAAAAATCCCAAGCGCGATCTCCCGCTCGCGCTCGCCTTTGGCACCGGCGTTGTAATCGCGCTCTACCTTCTCACCAACGTCGCCTACCTGTGCGAGCTGCCGGCAGGCGGGCAAGCCGGAGCGGCGACAGTGGTCGGGCGCGGAATCGCGCACGCGACCAGCGATCGCGTGGCCGCTGCGGCTATGCAAGTCGTATGGGGCGGCGCGGGCGCGAAGATAACCGCTGTGCTGGTGATGATCTCCGGCTTCGGCTGCGCCAACGGCCTGATCCTGACCGGCGCGCGCGTCATCTACGCGATGTCGCACGATCGCGTGTTCTTCGCCGCCGCGGGGCGCCTCAACCGCGCGAGCGTGCCTGCGGTGGCCCTCGTGATGCAGGGCGTGTGGGCCTGTATCCTGACGCTCTCCGGCACCTACTCTGAGCTGCTCGACTACGTCATTTTCGCGCAGTTGATGTTTTACGTTCTGACTGTCGCCGCGGTGTTCGTGCTCCGCCGGCGCATCCCCGACGCGCCGCGGCCCTATCGAGCATGGGGCTATCCGATCGTACCGGCGCTCTACATCCTTGCCGCGTCGGCGATGATGATCGATCTGCTGATTTTGAAACCGCGCTTCACGTGGCCGGGCCTGCTGATCGCGATGAGCGGCGTGCCGATCTACTACTTCACTACACGCAAGCGTGCGTAGGCGGGAGCGTCGCGAGCTCTACGCCATTCAGCGAGTCGGGCCGGCGCTCGGAGTATCCGCATTGTCCGTGGATGAGCCGATCGCGGCGCCGACTTGCGTGCAGTCGGGCGCGCCCAGCGTCCCGGCGCGAAATTGCCGCGCGATGGCCTTCAAAATGAACAGGCTGCGCTCCGGCGACTGATTTCCGCCCAGCTTGAACAGCTCGGCGGCGTTGCGGACCGATTCGTCCGCATCTTTGTCGTTCTTCGGCATCCCGTAGATCTGAAAGACCCTGCAAAGCGATTCGATTCCGTCGCGCCGGTCGCCGTCGCTCATCGGGACGTCGGAGCTTTCAGCCGTCGGCGCACCGGTGCTCGATCCGCCTGTGGTGACCAGCCCACGCAGAACAGTGCGGGTGAATGAAAATACGATGAACACCACGACCAAGGCCGCCAGCAGTCGTCCGGCCCGCTGGCCGCCGGACAGTTCGCTCCATGGGATCCATTGGATACCGCCCTTGCCCGGGGCGCTCGGAGGCGGCGGCGGCGGAGCGGCCTGGATGCGCACCTCAGGCTTGAAGACCTTAGGCGGCGGCGTCCTGATCTCGTGCAACGGCTGTGCAGGCGCGCTTTCGGGCGGTGTCTTTGCCTTCGCAGTCAACGGAGTGGCGCAGTATCCACAAAATACCGTGCCTTCCGGATTCTCTTTTCCGCATTGCCTGCAGGCAGGCATCAGGTCACCCCTCGCCCCGCAACCCGACGCTGGATTTTCGCGGGACAGGCCCTACCTCGAGACCTCTCAAGCCGCTGCACTTCCAGGTTGATACGTATGACACTCAACGGAGCGTTGGCCGAAGCGAGCAAATCAACACCTATGAAAGCTACAGCGAAGGCTAACAAAGTCAATACGAACACTCGTGATTTACGCCGCTTTCACCCTATGACGCGATGCTACTTCATGCTCCTGGCTTTTTGCATTGCGGGCCGGCCCAGGCAAGTCTGCAGCCATTTCCCCACTGCCGGAGTTGCCGTCATGTCGAGCTTGATTATGGCCGCCAGGCTCAGCACCGACGCGACGTTCAGATCGGCGATGGTGAAGTCGCTGCCGAGCAGGTAAGCGCGATTCTTCAGCGCGTCGTCCAACACCTTGAGCGGCGCTTTCAGCGACTCGATCGCGCTCGAAGCTGCTGCCTCGCTGCGTTGCGCCTGCGGTAAGAACATCCGGTGCATCAAGACGGTCAGCAAATGCGGCTCGGTCTCCGTCATCGCCCACACGCTCCACTGGTAGGCTTGTCCGCGACCCTCGACGGTTGAAGGCCACAGCGGACTCTTGCCGTACTTTTCCGCCAGGTAGAGATTTATCGCCATCGATTCAAAGAGGATGAGCCCGTTGTCGTCGAGCGCGGGTACGTGACCGTTCGGATTTATCTTCAGGTACTCGGGTTTGCGCGTCCCGGTGTTGGGCGCCACCGGAACATGCTCGTACTTGAGCCCGACTTCCTCGGCTGCCCACAAACTGCGCGCCGCGCGCGACTGCGACGTTCCGTAGATTTTAACCATCAGTCTTCCTCCGCCAGTCCGGCCAGATCATGTTGAGTTAGAGACATTCGCCCACTCTTAATATCACGACGCGATTGTCGGTGCATGGCATGGGCGTGCATCTTGAAGTATCGCGTGACAAACTTGGATGCGATGCTCCCGCGAACCATCAGCCTTGCGCTCGCCGCCATCGCGGTGATTTTCGCGGCAGCCGGCATCGTCAATGCGCAGGACGTAACGGTGCCAATGCCCGATTCGTCGTACGGCGACGCGGCAAACTCCTATCCGTCGCCGACCGATCTGGCGATGCCCGCGCCGGATGACCTGACCAATCCGAACAGCGTGACGATTCCGATCCCGGGTGGCGGCGACATCACAGTTGACGGCCCGGATGCGCCCCCGGACAGACACGTGTCACCGCTCCCCGGCTCGCAGTGGGGCAATCAGCAGCAGAATCCATTCTCGCACGGAACTGGCCCGGTCGGGCCGTAACTCGGCGCGCCGATTCAGTAGGCGGCGTCGAGGATCGCGACCAACTGCTCGCGCGTAACTTCCGCGCCGACGGTGTTCGAGCGTTTCACTTCTTCCAGCACGGTGTCGGCGATGCGCGAGATTTCCTCGCGCGCGATCCCGACGTCACGCAGCCGCGTCGGCACCTCGAACTTTGCGATGAACCTGGCGGCGCGATCCGCGCATTCCAGCGCCGACGAACGCGGGTTGGCGCGGTCGAAGCGCACGCCGAATCCTTCGGCAATCGGTCCGAACCGCTCGGCCGCGATATCTGCCATGAAGCGCATGACGTGCGGCAGCGTCAGGCACGAGGTGACGCCGTGCGGCACGTTCCAGTAGGGACCGATCTGATGGCCGAGCGCGTGCGAGATGCCGGCGCGCGTGTTCATCATGCCGAAGATCGACAGCCACGCCGCGAGCTGGCATTGCATCCGATGCTCGAGCTCATCGTCGCCGCGCGTCTGCAGCGACGGCAGCAGGTGCTCGTTGAGCAGCGCAATCGCGCGCGCGGCCAGCGTGTCGGTCACCAGTTGATGCCGCGTCGAGTACGAGCATTCGACCGCGTGATCCAGCGCGCGCATCCCGGTCGAGGCCCACAGCCATGCCGGCGTCTCGAGCGTCAGCGCCGGATCGAGAATGACGACCTTGGCTTGCAGGCGCGGATGGGCGACGCCGCCTTTCACCTTCGTCGCTTCGTTCGTCACGCCGCCGGCCGGAGTAAACTCGCCGGCTGAAAGCGTGGTGGGAATCGCGATGTGCAAAATCTCGCGCGCCCCCGGCTGCGCGCTGGCCATCAGAACCATCGCGGCGTTTTTCACCGTGTCGTTCGGACTGCCACCGCCAAACGAGATCATCGCATCAGCGTCGACGCGCCGCGCCTCCGCGACCAACTCGGCTACCGTCTTCGACGGCACGTGTTGCGCCGCGCCGGTGAACACACCTGCCAGCGCAGAGCCCGCCGCGGATTTTACTTTATCGAGCAGCTTCGATTTGCCGAGCGTCTTGCCGGTGACGATCAGCACGCGCCTGGCGCCGCGGCGCGCGAGTTCGCGGCCGAGCGACTCGACCTTGCCCGCGCCATAGATGACGTTCTCGATGCGTGTGAAGTGATATTCGCCCGCGGTCCGGTTCATCGTGAACGCCTCCGACTAGGGCTTGATTATCACAACCGTGCCGGTGGGGAGCAGCTTGTTGAGCTCGACCACGTCCCTGTTGCTGACCGAGATGCAACCAGTGGTCCAATTCACGTCGCCCTTGTTTAGTGCCGGGTTGTCGGTGCCGTGGATTCCGATTCGCCCGCCGACGCCGACCGGGCGCCCGTCTTCGGCGGGGACAACGCCGACCTCGCGCAGTTCCTCGTAGCGCCGCCGGTCAACCTCGTTTGGATAGTTCAGAGTAAGGAAACACTCCCAGCGCCGGCTCGGATGCTTCTCGATGATCGTGTAAACGCCCTCGGGCGTGCGCCGATCGCCCTCCCACAGCTTGGTGCCGGGTTCGAAACTGCGCCCGAACACCGCATGGTAGGTCTTGAACATCCGCCCTTTGTAGTAGACGACGAGCCGGTGTTTCTTTTTGAAAATCGATACCGACCAGCTAAGCGGGTCCATGAACGATATGTCGTGCGTCGCCTTGTAGGCGAGCTGGCCGGGTGTGGGCACGCGGTCGGTCTCGATGCCGTCGATCTTCACCTGTGCCGGAACGGGCGACGGCTTGGGCGTCGGCGTGGGCGTGGGACTCGCGTTGGGATCCGGCGTCGGCATCCCGGGGTCGACGTAGTTGACGATGGTTGGATCGTACGGCGGAGGTGGCGGCAGCGAGCCCGCCTTCTCGGCGTCGTCAGCGGTGATCGCGCTGTCGGCGGTTATCGCGGCGGAGGAACCATCGGCGCCCGCCGCGCGTGCCAGCGCGAGCACCACGATCGCCATCGCAGCCGCACATGCCGCGATGCCGGATGTTCGGATGAACTCGCGCACGAAATTGCGAATGTCCCTGCAGCTAGTACAGCTTATCACTCCGCGTCCCACTCCCCGTCCCCGCACAACTCCTGAAACGTCACCGCCTGCTATATTTTGAAAACGCCGCATGCGCGGGTCAATTGCGCCGTAGCGTTGGTGCAAAAATCTTATCCGGAGCGAACCGCAGATGGAAAATAATACAGCCCACGCGATGGCCGCGCTGACCACCGGAATATATGTTCTCACGGTTCGTGAGCATGGGCGATGCCACGGCATGTCGTCGTCGTGGGTGACGCAGGTGTCGGGCGAGCCAGCACTGTTCACGGCGGCGGTCGACAACGTTCACTTCAGCAACGGTGCGATCGCGCGGACCGGCGTGTTCGGGCTCAACGTAGTCGGACGGCGCGGCAAGGAGCTGGAAGACTACTTCTATTCGGCGCGAGCGCGGCGCGAGGACAATCTCGACGCGATCGACTTCGAGCTCTCGCCGACGCTCCAGGTGCCGTGGCTGAAACTTGCGATGGTCGCTCTGGAAGCGCGCGTTGTGGCGAGCCATGTGGCAGGCGATCACACCATCTTCGTCGCGTCGCCGGCCGCGGTGCGCGTCGCCGCGAACGACCGGCCCCTCACTTCGCTCGATCTCGACTACGTTTACGTGGGGGGCAAGGAAGTCATCGCGCGCGATCGCACCGGCTGGGATTGACCCATAGAGCGCGCCGGGCCGGGCTAATTTGACGGTCGGCAAAATCGTCTGATAGCATCCGCGCGCGGAGAGATTTGGATGGCAATCGACAAAAACGAACTGCGGCGCGTGATGGGTCATTTCGCGACCGGCGTCACGGTAATCACTTCCGTGCGCGCGTCAGGCGAGCTGCATGGCCTGACCGCCAACGCGTTCACCTCCGTGTCGCTGGTTCCGCCCTTGCTCCTGATCTGCGTGGACAAGAAGGCCGAGAGCTATCCGTGCTTTGAAGAGAGCAAGATCTTCACCGTCAACGTTCTGGCCGCCGACCAGGAAGCGCTGTCGCGCAAGTTCGCGGTCAGCGGCGGCAACAAGTTCGAAGGCGTCAGCTACCATCTCGGCGCCAACGGTGCGCCAATTCTCGCCGGCGCCCTGGCTTACATCGAGTGCAAGGTGTCCAACACGGTCGACGCCGGCGACCATACCGTCTACCTCGGTGAGATTCAGCAGGCCGAGACTCCGCACGAGGGCAAGCCGTTGCTGTTCTTCCGCGGCGGATATCGCGAGATGGGCGATTAGTCCGCGCCGCTTACAGTGAGTTCCGCCCCGCGCCTGCCCGGGCTCAGCGTTTTTTTGCCGTCGCACAACGAGGAAGGCAACGTCGAACGCGTCGTCGCCGGATACCTTGCCGAGTTGCCGCGCGTTGCCGCCGACTACGAGGTGATCGTCGTCGACGACGGCAGCCGCGATCGCACCGGCGAGATTGCCGACCGCCTCGCGGCCACCGACGCGCACGTCAAGGTGGTGCATCACCCGGTCAATCGCGGCTACGGCGGTGCAGTGATCTCAGGCATCCGCGCGGCGACACTGCCTTACGTGCTGCTGTCCGACGGCGACGGCCAATTCGATCCCGCCGACGTCGAGCGGATGATTCCATTCGTCCCCGAATACGACGTCGTCGCCGGCCGCCGTGCGCGTCGCGCCGACCATCTGATTCGCCGGCTCAACGGCAAGGCGTGGACGACGCTGGTGCGCATCCTGCTTGGCATCACCATCAGCGACATCGATTGCGGCTTCAAGCTGTTCAAGCGCGAAAAGCTGGACGGGATCGAGTTGCGGGCGCATGGCGCGATGATTTCGACCGAGTTAATGGCCCGCCTGGCGGGCCGCGGCGCCAAGGTCAAGGAGGTCGACGTGGCGCATCTGCCGCGACTGACCGGCGAGCAATCCGGCGCCAATCTCAAGGTCGTGATGCGGGCGTTCAAGGAGCTGTTTGCGCTCTACCGCGAGCTCAAGAACGAGCGGGCAGGCAGGGCGTAGCGCGCGAGTGCGCCGGCCGGTCACCGCAAAGGGGGTAACCGAGTCTACCGATTGCGTCATCACCGATAGGCCGAGTTACGAAAAAGCCTTTTGAACACGCCAGATCTTGCGCGAATCTCAATGGCACGGGTATAGCAATGTCGTTATTACCGACAATGCGGTCCATGAAGGGCCGCCAAGCTCAAGGAGATCCAAGTTTATGAAGCGCACCCTTTCCGTTCTGACCGCCGCCCTGTTTGCCGGCGCATTGGCGATGCCGGCCCTGGCTGAGGACGCAGCCCCGGCGGCGGCTGCCCCGGCGGCCGAATCCAGCATGGCGGCCCCGGCCGCGGATGCGTCGACGGCAGCGGCCCCGAAGCATCATCGCCATCATTCCAAGAAGAAGGCGGCCGACACTTCGAGCATGGCAGCGCCTGCGGCGGCTCCGGCGGCAGCGGCGCCTGACGCGGCACCGTCGACCGCAGCCCCGGCGACTCCGTAACATCGCCCGACGTTCTTGGATCAGGGTGGCCGCGAAGAGCGGTCACCCTGATTCGTCTTCGACAGCATCGATCCAGAAGGATCGGGGGGTAGAGGTATCTCGACCTCCGGCGTCCGGCGCGTCGCTCGAATGCGCGTTTAGCGTATCGACGGCACGCACGGCGCCTTTTTTTTCGGCTTGCAGCGGCAAAATGCGCTGCAGGTGTTTTCTCGCCGAAATTTCCTGCTAACATCGAATGTCCTCCCCCCATTGGTCGCCGGCGGGAGCTAATAATTTGTCGAGCTGTCGCTGGTCACGAGTTATTCTCGCTGCTCTGATCGCGCTGGTATTCCAGCCACCGATCAGCGCGCGGGCTAGCGTCAAGGGCACTTCGCAAAGCGGCTCGATCGACGAACAGGTCTGCGACCCGCTGGCCGACTATTTTCTGGGCATGGAGGATTACCCCGAGGCAATCGCGCGGCATCGCATCGTCATTCGCGACGAGCCCGCCAACGCGTTGGCGCACTATCATCTCGGCTTCGCTTACGGCGTTACTGGGGACCATCGCAGGGAACGCGCCGAGTATCAGAAGGCGGTCAAGCTCGGACTGGACGATTGGCAGTTGTTTCTGAACCTGGGCCTGCTCTATCTCGAGGAGGGGCAGACTGCGGACGCGACTTCGGTGCTGAGGCTCGCGACCCTGCTCGGACCAGAGCGGGCGGAGACGCATTTCAACCTTGCGCTCGCATACGAGCGGCGCGGAGCGCTCGCACAGGCCGAGCAGGAAGCGCTACTCTCGCTACAGATCGATCCCGATCAACCCGACGCGCGCAACACGCTCGGCGCAATTTACGCCGAGGAGGGCAACTACCCGAGGGCAAGCCAGGAATGGAACGAATTGGTGGGGGAGAATCCGGATTACACTCCGGCGCGGACCAACCTGGCAATTCTGCAACACGTCGAAAGCGGCGGACCGAAGAAGGCGTCTGAGTCGGGCGGCTTTTTGCGACCGTAAGCGCGGCGAATCTCGGCAAGGCAGAGGGGACAAAACGGTGGTGGATTTCGAGGGGTGGTGGAAAGTGTTATCGGCGCGCAGCCGTGCGATCAAAGTTCGCACCGCGATGCCGCTTACGGGTGCGGCTTTATTGTCGATGGCGATCGTCCTGGCGGCGGCGCCGGCGCATGCGACCGCGCAATCGCATCGGCACAAATCGTCCCATTCAAAGAAATCAGCGGCGCGCAGAGTTAACGCCCCGCTCTACAAGGGCGCGCTGCTCGAGGACGCCGACAGCGGCCGCGTGCTGATGGCATACAACGCCGACATGGAGTGGCCGCCGGCCTCGATGGCAAAAATGATGCTCTTGCTGGTCGCGCAGGAGCAGATCAACCAGGGGCGGTTCCGGCCCGAGGACTCAGTCCGGATTTCGGAGCGCTCGGCGCACACCGGCGGCTCGCGCGTCGGGCTGAAAGAGGGCGACGTTTATCCGCTGCGCGAGCTGATGAAGGCCGCGCTGGTCAAATCCGCCAACGACGCCGCCGTCGCCGTCGCCGAGAAAATTGGCGGCTCGGTCGAAGCGATGGTCCGCATGATGAACGAGCGGGCGCGCGAACTCGGCATGAATCACACCGAGTACCAGACCGTTGACGGATTGCCGCCGCGCCCGGCGCATGACGCCGATCGCACCAACGCCTACGATCTGGCGACCGTCGCGCGCGCGATCATTCGCGAAACCAATCTGCTGATGTGGTCGGGGCAGGAGTCGACCGACTTCGACAACGGCGTCTGCATGCTGCGCAACACCAACCACCTGATCGGCCACTTCGACGGCTGCGACGGCTTGAAGACCGGCTTCACCTCCATGGCCGGGTTCAACGTTACGACCACCGCCAAGCGCGGCAACATGCGCCTTGTGGCCGTGATCCTGGGCGCGCCGTCCAATCAGCAGCGCTTCGCGCAAGCCGGCAAGCTGATGGAGTGGGGCTTCGAGAACTTTACTTCGGTGGCGATGCTCAAGGCGGGCGCGCCGTTGCCGGTGCAGGTGCAGGTGAACTCGGGCCCGGTGATCCAGCCGGTCGCCGGGAGCGACCTGAACGTGGTGGTGCAGAAGGCCGATGCCGCCGCGTGCAAGCTGGTTTACGAAGTGCCGCCGACAATCAACGGTCCGGTGAAGATTGGCGAACCGCTCGGCCGCGTGATCGTCAACAACCAGGGACAAGTCCTTACCGAAGTGATGGCGATAAGCCCGATTGGGTATGCGCCCGCGACCGATCAGACCGGACCGGGCGAGGCCTATAACGGATCGCCGCCGCCCGCGTACAATCCGAACCAGGAGAACCAATGAAGGTAGCTTCGAAGCAGAGAAACCGGCGCAATCGCAAACTGGCGCGCAAGAAGAAGAGCGATCCGCATCAGGCCAAGTCGCGGCTGCGCAAGATGCGACGCACGCGGCTGCGCGGCAGAAAATAGCCGGAACCGAAATACGCACTTGTTGGCGGGGCGCCTCGATCAGACGCCCGTTTCTTTTGCGCTGAATTCGCGGAAATAGCGCGATTCGATCGGCGTGCGCGACCCTTAAATTGACAAGGCCTGCGACCGTCGTGTACCAATTGATGTGCACCTCGATTCCCGAAACATCAGCCGCGGAGAAAATTTCTGGCCGACGCCTCAGTGATCGCCGTCGTACCGGCGCGGTACGGATCGTCCCGCCTGCCCGCCAAGGCGCTGGCGGAGATCGCGGGAGTGCCGATGGTGGTGCGGGTCTGGCAGCAGGCGTCGAAAGCAAAGTCGATAGCGCGCGTCGTCGTCGCGACCGACGATGAGCGAATCGCAGCGCCCGTGCGCGCGGCGGGCGGCGAAGCGATCATGACTTCGCCGGCGCATCAGAGCGGCACCGATCGGATCGCGGAAGTCGCGGCGCAGCTTAGCGCCGACATCTATCTCAACGTGCAAGGCGATCTGCCGTTTATCGCGGCGGCCGACCTGGACGCGCTGATCGCGCCGATGCGCGCCGACGCCTCGATAGCGATGGCGACGCTGGCGACGCCGATCGTCGACGGTCACGAGTGGAGCAACCCCAACGTCGTGAAAGTCGTGTGCGGAGCCGACGGCAACGCGCTGTACTTCTCGCGCAGCCCGATTCCCTACGCGCGTGAGGGCGGGATGCCCAAGACGGCGCTGCGCCATATCGGCGTCTACGCATACCGGCGCGACTTCCTGATGAAATTCTCGCAGCTCCCGCAGGGGGTACTGGAGCGAATCGAGCAGCTCGAGCAGTTGCGCGCGCTCGAGCATGGCTACACGATCAGAGTGGTGGCGTCGGTGGCGCCGTCGCTGGAAGTGGACACCGCCGACGACCTGGCGCGCGCGCGCCACGCGGCGTCGGAATCAACGCGATGAGTGTGGGGAGGGCTTAAGGTGGAGCGAGGCAAGACTAAATTTATTTTCGTCACCGGCAGCGTGGTCTCGTCGCTGGGCAAGGGCCTGGCGTCGGCGTCGCTGGGCGCGCTGCTCGAGGCGCGCGGCCTGAAGGTCACGATGCTGAAAATGGATCCCTACATCAACGTGGATCCCGGCACGATGAATCCGACCCAGCATGGCGAAGTCTTCGTCACCGACGACGGCGCGGAGACCGATCTCGATCTCGGGCACTACGAGCGCTTCACGCACGCCCGGCTTTCTCGCGACAACAACTGGACCACTGGACGCCTGTACGAGCAGATCATTATG
>DASQHV010000223.1:0-11811 GCA_035631915.1 Candidatus Acidiferrales bacterium
GTGCCGGGACTCTACGCGATCGGCGAGGCCGTTGACGTCACCGGATGGCTCGGCGGGTACAACTTCCAGTGGGCGTGGTCGAGCGGATGGTGCGCCGGAATGTCGGTCTGATCCGCCCCACCCGCGGCTACGCGCCGGCGCGAATCAGGCGAAAATTTCCTCGAAGAACGCGACCATCGCCTTCCACGATCTCTGGTCGGACAGCTTGTTGTAGCCGAGCGCCGGCATCCCGACGCCGTCCGCCTCGGGATTGGTAAAGCTGTGCTTGGTGCCGCTGTAGCTGATGACCTGCCAGTCGGCGCCGGCCGCCGTCATCTCCTCCTCAAATGCCTTGACCTGATCGAACGGCACCAGCGGGTCGTCGGCGCCGGTGTTGACGAGGATCTTCGCCTTGAGCTTGCCCGCGGCGGCAGGACTCTGGGTTTGCAGTCCGCTGTGAAAAGTCACGACGCCCTTGAGCGGCGCGCCGTCGCGTGCGAGTTCGAGGCCGAAAGTGCCGCCCATGCAAAAACCAATTTCCGCGAGCCGGCTCGAATCGACCTGCGCAATCGAGGCCAACTTGTCCAGGGCGACGCGCCCGCGCCGGCGAAACTTCGCGGGATCTGAAATCAGCTCGGTGGCGCTCGCGATTGCTTCGGGCACCGTCGCAAACTCGCGGCCGTTGCCGTAAGGATCGCCGGCAAGGGCCACGTAGCCGAGTTCTGCGAGCCGTTCGGCGCGCTTCTTGGCGTGGGCGCCGAGGCCCAACGCCTCCGGCATCACGAGAATTCCCGGCCGCTTGCCGGATTTCTTGTCGTCGTAGGCGAGATATCCGCGCAGCGTGACGTCGCCGTCTTTGTACTCGATGGTTTCGGTTTTCATGAACGAACTCCTGTTAGAGGTTGGCGGACGACGCAGGTTGTAGCGCGGCGCGCGGGCGATTCACAACCGCGCGCATCGGATGTAACAGTCGCGAGCGACAGCGTGCCGGCTACGCCGAAAGTTTTGCCCGTTCGGTATCCCGCTTCTTCACGGGCTCGAGCTGCCATTCGTTGGCGTATGCGCGCCGCACCCGCTCGCTGCGATTGGGGCCGGAGGAATGCAGCGTGCGACAATGATGAAACACCGCGCCGCCCGCCGCGACCGGCGCGGCGATCGCGAGCGAGGAGTCCACACCCTCCACGCCGACGACGTGTCGCGCGTAGCCGTCGCCGGCGCGCTGATGCTCGCGAACGCCGCTGCGATGCGACCCGGGAATGTAGCTCATGCATCCGCTCTCAGGCGTCGCGGGATCCAGCGGCATCCAGCACGCGAGCGCCTGGTACTTGAATGAGCGATCCCAGTACGCCTCGTCCTGATGCCACGGGAGCGGCAGCTCGCATCCGTCGAGCGGCGGCTTGCGAATCATGTGGCCCCAGCCGCGCACGTCGGGCAGATCGATTTCGAGCAGCGCCGACGCGAGCGCCTGCCCGTTGCGCCAGAAGGCGGTCTTGCGCAGCTCGGGGAAGCGAATCTCCGGGAGCAGAATCTGCGCCTGCAAATCGCCGTCGGCCCCTCCCGCCGGCTGGATCAGGTCAACGTGAGCGCCGGGGAACAGTTGCGCGCGCTCGACGAACAACTGGTCGTAAACCTCGCGCAGCCACTGCAGCTCCGGCTCAGTGGTGATTCGCTCGAGCGTCGTGAATCCGCGCTCGTGGAACTCGGCGAGATTGCGCGGCGAAAATTCAACTGCGAATTCCGCCTCGGGCCGCTGTCGCATCAATTCTTCGATCTTGCCGGACATGGGCGCGTTCTCCACTTTGCCGCCTACCGCGCGTTCGACTCAGTGAACGCCGAATAGACCAGGGTGCGCAGTTCGCGGCGAATCTGGTACGTCGTCGAGGGCATCAGCTGCGTCATCAGTATAGCAATCAAATCCTCTTTGGGGTCGATCCAGAAATAAGTGGACGCGGCGCCGCCCCACGAGTAGTCGCCGACGCTGCCGGGCAGCATCGTATGGCGCGTGTCGAGCGTCACTGCGAAGCCCAGTCCAAAACCGACGCCGTGGTAGGTGACCTCGCTGAACAGCGAGCGTGACAGCGCGGGCAAATCCTGGTCGTCGGGCAGGTGATTTTTCGTCATCAGCTCGATTGTCTTGGGGCTGAGAATCTGCACGCCGTCGAGCGATCCCCCGTTGAGTAGCATGCGGCAAAAGCGCAGGTAGTCGGGGGCGGTCGAGACCAGTCCGCCGCCGCCGGAGCAAAGGCTCGGCGGTTGCAGATACGGGCTGGCGGTCGGGTCGTCGAAGAGCATCATGCCGCCTTTGGGCGTCGCGGCGTAGCAGGCGCTCAGGCGCGAGCTCTTCGACGCCGCCACATGGAAGTCGGTGTCGGCCATGCCGAGCGGCTCGAAGATGTTCGTGCGCAAAAACTGGTCGAACGGCATTCCGGAAATCCTGCCGACCAGGTAACCGAGCACGTCCGTCGATACCGAATAGTTCCAGGCAGTGCCGGGCGAGAACTCCAGCGGCACACCGGCCAGTTGCGAGATCATCGTGTCGAGCGTGGCGCCCGGTTCGCGCTCGCCAATCTTGAGTTTGCGGTATGCCGCGTCGACGTTGGTCGATTGCTGAAAGCCGTAGGTCAGGCCTGACGTATGACGCAGCAAATCTATCATCAGCATCGGGCGCGCGGGACGCTTGCTGCGAAACGTCTCCATGAAACCGCCCTCGTAAACGCCCAGGTTCTTCCACTCCGGAATCACGCGATGCACCGGATCGTCGAGCGCCACCAGTCCCTGCTCGACCAACGTCATGAAGGCGACGCTCGTGATCGGCTTGGACATCGAGTAGGCGCGGAAGATGGTGTCCTCGCGCACGGGACGCTTGCGCTCGAGGTCGGCCATGCCGAGCGCGCTGAAGTGGCCGAGTTCGCCGCGGCGCGCAATCAGCACGAGCGCGCCGGGAATCTTGCCAGCGTCGATGTAGCGGGTTTGGATAAAGCGGTCGAGCGTCGCGAGGCGCGCAGGCGAAAGCCCGGCGGCTTTGGGTTTGATGGTCACTAAACGACTCCCTTTATGAAGCTACGGCGGCGTAGTTTTAGCACGGGCAAGTCGTGGTTGTCGCGGTTGGCAAAGCGGTCCACGCCCAAAAATTTGTCATTTGAGCGCCCGAAAAATTTGCCTCTTTGTCGTCTTGATGGTACTTACTGTACGGGTATAATATTTCCAATCTGATTTGGGGAGTTCTTCACTCCCCGCAGTCCAGAGAAACGTCGCAACAAAAGGGGTTCGGAATTTCTTATGGCGAAGATGAAGGAACGCACATTCGGTCAGGTGATTAGGGAGCGCAGGCGGCAGCTCGACCTAACTCAGGAAGAAGTCGCCAAGCGGATCAAGACCTCGACGCCCTACGT
Organism: Candidatus Acidiferrales bacterium; assembly: GCA_035631915.1. Taxonomy (GTDB): domain Bacteria; phylum Desulfobacterota; class Binatia; order Binatales; family Binataceae; genus Binatus. The sequence continues at coordinate 3,372 of DASQHV010000223.1, forward strand.
CGGACATCTTGAGTCGGCCAAGCGCCATCCGTCGGACAAGATTGTCACGCGGCTGGCGGAAGTGCTGGGGCTGGATCGGCGCGAGCTGTTCTTCCTGGCCAACCCGCGGGCGCAGGCGCTGCTCAGCCCCGAGGCGGAGACCACGGCCAATTCCGCCTGGGAAGATTTCCGCAAGAACGAGCAGCTGCGGCGAATCCACCAGATCTCCGGCGACGAGATGGAGATGCTGTCGCGAGTGGCCCTGCTCGGGGACGTGCGCTCACCCCGCGACTTCGTCTATATCCTCAACACGGTGCGTCACGCGGTAGGCCGGTAACCTTCGCGGAGTGCGCGGACTCGATCGCGCAGACTTCTCGCACAATGCAGGCACGGGGAACTATCGGTTTCCCGTGCTTTTTTTCGCCGGCGGTAGTTTGAATTTCAAATCGTCTTTCGGAATGCGTCCGCGGGCGTGATTCGCATCGCCGACAGGACTGGCAGCACTCCGCCGAGGATGCTGATGCAAATCGCCGCCAGCAACGCATTGAACGCCGCCGGGTAGCCGACTGTCAGGTAGCCGGCGCTTTCGAGCACCGCGCGCAGCGTCGTGCCGCTGCCGAATTGCCATAGCGCGACCACACATCCCAGCGCGCCGCCAACCAATCCGATCAATGCGCACTCGGCGAGCAGCAGCCGCGCGGTGTAACGCCGTCCGAATCCCAGTGCACGCAGGACCGCGACGTCGCGCAGCCGATCGCGCACCGTCATCGCCGTCGAATTTCCGACGATCAGGAAAACCGTCAGCGCGATCGCGAAAGTGACGCCGCGCACGATGGCGCGGATGTCGCCGACGGTCGACATCAGCCCCGAGACCGCCTCGCTCTCGGTCATGGTCGCGGTTTCGTAATCGGAGTTGTGGGTGGCGCCATCAATCTCGCGAATCACCGACGGAACCTCCGCCGCCGATTTGACCCGCGTCACCAGGAACCCGGCCGGATGTTTCTCCTCCGGGATGCCAATCGCCTTTTCCGCGTCGACCAGGTAGTCGCGCCGAAACATGAAAAAGTTGGGATAGTTGCTCGACGGTATCTCGCCCACCAGCACAAATCGAATCTTGAGCCGGTTCGAGTCGGCGCGCAGCGTGATCACGTCGCCGATTTTCCAGCCGTGATTGCGCATCAGTATCCGCCCCGCCACCGCCGCCATCCGGTTGTGCGTAAACTGCTCAAGCACAGACGCCGGCAACTCGTAGTCCGGGTACATGACCGCAACCTTGTCGGCGTCGAGCGCGAACGCCTGCACCACTTCGCCCTCGCGCTGATAGGTGGCGCGCATTACCACCATCGGCATGCACGCGACGACTCCGGGCAGCTGCTCGATCACCCGGCAATCGCGCGCCGGAACGCCCAGGTAGCGCCCGTCGGCGTTGTAGGAATACAGCCGCAGCGTCTCGGAAGTCTTCTGCAGAATCATGTCGATTGAGGCGGGGATCGACGCCAGCACGGTGAAGATGAAGGTGGCGACCGCGAACGTCAGCATCGTAAGAATCGCGCGGCGCGGTTGGCGAAGGAGGTTTCGCAGAACCAGTTCGAGCGCCGACATCGAGACTCAGGCCTCGCGCAGCGACTCGACGATTGGCAGGTTGGCCGCGCGCAAGGCGGGCAGCACTCCTCCGACGGCGCCGATGAAGAGCGCGGTGGCAAATCCGCCGCCCAGCGCGATCAAGGTGAACGCGGAGGAGAACACATACACACCTACGCTCATCGCACGATCGTCGAGGCCGGTCGCGACGCTCAGGATAATCGCCAGCACTTCGCCCGCCACGCCGCCGGCGGCCGCCAGGATCACGCTCTCCGCCAGGAAACTTATCAGCACGGCGTTGCGCCCGAATCCCAGCGAACGCATCACGCCGATTTCCCGCGTCCGCCGCGCGACCGCCGCATACATCGTGTTCATCCCGCCAAACGCTGCGCCGGTGCCGACGATTATCCCGACCGTAAGCACCAGCGTTCGCAGCCGGTCGGCGACCTTGGCCTGGTCGGCGTAGAACTCGCGCTCGCTCAAGACGTCGACCGTGAGCCGCGAGTCGTTGCTGAGCGCGCCGCGAAAACTCTCCTCGGTGCCGGGCTTCAGCACTACGTGAAACGACGAGTAGCCGTTCTCGAAACGGGCATCCTGCTGCAGCACGTCGATGTCGGTCCAGAATTCCGACTCGAGCGCGCTGCCGCCGTCCTCGAAGATGCCGACCAGCGCCCACTCGCGCCGCCCGTATTTGAACTTGGTGCCGATCTTGAGCTCAGGAAAGCGCGACGCCTGTTTGCGCCCCACGACCATCTCCTCGCGCCCCGGCATCGGCCAGTGTCCTGCGACCAGCCGCAGGCCGCGACGAATCCGGTATGCGATGGGCGACACGCCGCGCAGCGTGGCGGGCCGAAACTGGATCGCAGCGCGCTTCACGGCCGCGTTGAATGGAGTCACCATCTCGGGTGAGAAGAGCGCGGCGCCGGATGCGTCGGTGGCGATTTCGGCGCGGCTGCGCAGGATGTCGGCCTGCGGGCGTGGGATGTAGCTTTCGCCTTCCGAGTAAGTGCCGCGGCTCAGCACGATCGACACGCCGGGCTCGCCCGCCAGCCTCAGGCTGCGCCGCAGTCCGCCGACAAAGCTCAGCAACACCACCACGACCATCACCACCAGCGCCACTCCCGTCGCCGTCATCAGCGACGTGGTGCGCCGCACCATCAGGCTCCGAAGATTGTAGGTTATCGGAATAACAGCCATGCGGCAGACCGCGGTCACGACCGGATATCAGACGGCGACAATCTCGGTGGAGCGCAGTCTTCCGTCGACTCGCGAGCGAGGTGACTCTACTGGTCGGTCGCCACGATAGGCAAACCGGCGGCCATGCCTGCGTCACCGCAAGTTACCGCGGATTGCGCTGCTGCGGGCGCAGATCGATGCAGCAGCGGAAGGGGATTTTCCGCCGTCCGTCGAGAGCCGAGTCGCGCCGGTGGCTTACATGGCGGTGCGCACCGGCTGCATCTCGGCGACCCCGAAGCCGCGGGCGCGTTTCGCGGGACGGGCCGGGCGTGCGACCGACTCCACCAGCACGCCCCAATAGCTGTCCGTCACGTGCGCGCCCTCGCGAAACTCCGGCTGCGACATCAGGAGCGCATGGAGCTTTGGCAACCGATAGAACGGCACGCTCGGAAAGAAGTGATGCTCGATATGGTAGTTGACGTTCTTCGGCGCCAGAAAGACCCGCTCGAGCAATCCGGTGCGCGTCGTCCTGATCGACGGATACGCGGCGTCGGCCGGCTCGATCGCGTGATGCTCCGCGATGCTGCGAATCCGCATAATAAACACCAGCCACGTGAACAGCGGCACCAGCCAGTAGATCACAAGACCCTTGAATGCGCCTACGTACACGATCGTCGAGAGCGCGGCCACGTAAAATCCGTAGCGCGCGACCAGGAACGCCGTGCTCGCCTTGTCGGCCGAGACCAACGACGCCGCCAACCTGAGCAGCACCAGCGCGTTCAATCCCGAGACGTCGCGAAACAGCATCTTCGCCAGAGTCGGAGCGGGCTGCGGAAAAATCCACGCCGGATCGCCCTCGCGCCGCTTCCAATCGGGGTCCTGTGGCGAGTTCAGGTACTTGTGATGCGCGAAATGGTTCTTGCGATACGCGCGCGCCGAAACGAGATGGGGCCACGCCAGCAGCACTTCGGACACCCAGTCGTTCAGCGGGCGGTTGCGGAACAGCCGGTAGTGCACGCCGTCGTGCATGAGAATCAGGAGCGCGTGCTGGCGCGCCCCGATAAATGCCACTGCAAAAATGTAGAGCACCGGGTTCCAGAATCGCTGGCACAGGTAGATGGTCGCGACAATCAAGCTCCACTCGCCGATGACGTGCATCCAGCCGAGAATTGGATTGACTCGCGACAGGCGCCGCAATTCATCCTGGTCAAGCTTGACGGGTATGCCGGCCGCGTCGTCGCCAAGGCGCCGCTCGTCGGCGGACGCCGGCACTGCGAATCGGTGGTTCATTGTCGATTTCCCCCTCACTGCGCCGCGGCCGCTGCCGGGGCCTCATCGGTAGGCATCGCGGGACGTTCCGCTTCGGTTCTTCCGCGAAGAAAATTGCGGAAGCGCAAGACTTCGAAATCCGGGCTGTACTCGACGATCAGCTTCGAAAAGACGCGCGTGAGCTTCTCGAGCGCTTCGCCCGCCAGGATCATCGGCTGCGCGGAGATCTTCTCCCCTTTCAACGTTTCCAGGTACGGATACTCGACCGGCTCGCCGACGTTCACGAAGCCGGCCGCGCGGTAGAACGCGGTGCCGTCGAACGGCTTGACGCCCAAGTAGGCCAGGATCGCGCGCGCGTCGAGCAGGCCGGCCAGGATCGCCGCTCCCGCACGCGCCAACGCGCCCGCGCCGACCGCGCGCGACCACAGCTCGCTTACTTCGATCACCGAGCGCGGCGCCAGGTGCGACAGGTCGGGCTTCGGGCAGGTCTGCGGAAACATTTCGAGGTCGTGCATCACGAGCCCCGCGATCATGCGCTCGGCCGGGTCACCGTCGTTTTCATAAAGTGCGTAAAGGTTGCCGAAGGTCAGATGAATTCTTGCCAGGCGGGACCGGGGGCCTTCGCGGAAGCCGATGCCGTTGCGAGCGCGAACCTGTTCGACCCGCCTGGTAAAAATTTCCCTTTCATGTTCGGTGGATATCAGCCGCAGTTCCATCGTGCTTGTTCCTCGCGAGCGATAGTGGTTCGATTGGGTGCGATGGGTCCGGTTGCGAGATTGAAATGAACCCCGGCTCGGAGGGGCGCGCGAACTGCCTGCAGTTCGCACCGGCCGCGGACGGAGCGCCACGCGCATCGCAAAGCAAGATCGTCGGAATGTCATCAACCCGACCGCAAGATACTAAATGCGCCTGTGAGTAGGACAGCGAAAGGCCGGTCCGCAGCGTCGCATGCGCACGTTATCGGCGTATGCTTCCGCTACTAAAGTGGGGGTTCTTGCCCAATTTGCATAAATATTATACTTTTGGTTATAGACTGGATTAGGAGACGTTAGCGTCTATGGCCGCAAAGAAACGAATTTCACGCATCCATGGTCTCGCCAAAGAGATCTTGGCTGGAACCAGCAAGGCGCGGGGGCAGCGCATGTCGTCAGCGTCGGCGACCGCCGACCCGACGAAGCGCCTCACCCGGCATCAGTACGGCCGCGCGCTCAGGAACTGCCTCAGCCGCACCGAGGTCCACGAGATTGTCGCGGAAGCCCGCCGCGAGGCGTGGCCGCAGTTGAATGAGGTCGCGGTCCGGCTCGGCACTCCGCGGGAGTTCGCCGAGCGCGCGTCCAGCCTGGGCGCGGACCTTCGGATCGCCAACATGTCGTGGCCGTCGGGCCTTGCACTGTTCGGGTTCTACATCAGCAGCGGTCCGGGTGCGCCGCAGCGTCCGCTGATTTGCATCAACGGCGCCCATCATCGCGCCGCGATCGGCACCGCATTTTCACACGAACTCGGTCATCACGTGACGGCCAATCTCTTCGGGCCGTGCAAAGAGCCGTCCTTGATGTCGGTCTATACCGGCTACGACGCACACCTGAGCGATCCCCGCGAGCTCGCCGCGGACATCATGGTGAGTCTCGGAATCTATCCGCGCGAGACTGCCCGGCTGATGTTCGCCGAGACCGCCGAAACCGAGGCGGCTCGGGAGAACGAGCGCGCGCTCGAGATGTCGATAGTGGATAGCTCGGTCGCGGACACGAGCCGCCGCTACGGTCTCGATCTCGACGGAATCTGCGAGCAGAAGAAAGTCCAGTACCAGGCCGGGCTGATCCACTTCACGAGTCTGCGCCGCGCGCTGCTCGACGAATACGGGATCTGAGACCTGGCGCACTGCGCGCTCGTCGCAGGAACCAATCAAAAATAGCTGCTGGTGCGTCATGATCGGGCAATCCGCCCGACTTGACGCCGTCCCGCGTACTGGATGATCAATAGCAATCTCCGGCGCCGCCGCGCCGCTGCGGTCCGGCCCGGCAGGATTTACATCTTCGCGCCGACAAAGAGGAGCAAAACATCATGCACGTTGGATATGGAGCAGTCTTTCAGAATCCCAACAACGCACTCTCCGACGCCGAGGTTTATCGCAACGAGCTGAGGCTGGCCGAAATGGCCGAGCCGCTCGGCTTCGACTCCATCTGGTCGGTCGAGCATCACTTCGACGACTACACGATGTGCCCCGACGTGCTGCACTTCCTCTCGTACATGGCCGGCAAGACCAGCCACATCAAGCTCGGCTCGGGCGTCGTGGTGCTGCCGTGGCATGATCCGATTCGGGTCGCCGAGCAGGTCTCGATGCTCGACCACGTGTCCAACGGCCGCGTCATACTGGGGCTGGGGCGCGGCCTGGCGCGCATCGAGTACGAGGGCTTCCGGCTCGATCAGAATGAGGGGCGCAACCTGTTCGTCGAGTACGCCGAACTAATCCTGGGGGCACTCGAAACCGGCTACATGGAACGCGGCGCTCACACCAAGCAGCCGCGCCGGCAGATTCGACCGTTCCCGATGCGCTCGTTCAAGGGCCGCACCTACGCCGCCGCCGTCTCGCCCGAATCGATGCCGATCATGGCGAAGCTCGGCGTCGGGCTGTTGGTGATCCCGCAAAAGCCGTGGGAAGCCGTGAAAAAAGACTTCGAGGTTTACCACGGCGTCTGGCGCGACGTGAACGGCGCGACGCCGCCACCCAAGCCAATCTCCGGCGGTTTCTGCTTCGTCGACGAAAACGCGGCGCGGGCCGAGGAGATGGCGCTGAAGTGGATCGCCGCCAACTACCACACCGTCATGAAGCACTACGAAATGACATCGCCGGAGTTCGGCACCAAGAAGAGCTACGAGTTTTACAGCAGCGTGGGCAAGTTCATCAAAAAACACGGCGTCGAAGGCGCGGCCCGCGATTACGCTTTACTGATGCCGTGGGGAACGCCCGACCAGGTGCTGGAGAAAGTTTCGTTCATCCGCGATACCATCGACCCCACCGGCGTCATGTTCAACTTCAGTTTCTCCGGCATGCCTTATGACGCGGCGGAACGGAGCATCAAATGCTTCGCGAAGTACGTGATGCCTGAACTGAAGAAGTGGAAGGCAGAGCCCATAGCAGAGCCGGCGGAGCGCGCGATGCCGGTGCTCGCGCAAGCAGTCTGAATCGGAGATTGCGCCAAATGAAAAGTGGGCCCGATTCCCGACGGAGCCGGGCCCTCGATTCTCACGCAGCCAGCGACGCGAGCGCTTGATTCTGCTCGTCGAGCTCGCACGGTTTCGATCTCAGCGGCTCGTCGGCATCTTGAATTCGGCGGCCGTCGCAGCAGTGTCCGGCCAGCGCGACGTCACGGTCTTCAGTTTCGTGTAGAAGTGCACGCCCTCGACGCCGTACACGTTGCGGTCGCCGAACAGCGAGCGCTTCCATCCGCCGAATGCGTAGAACGCCATCGGCACCGGAATCGGGACGTTCACGCCGACCATTCCGATGTTGACGCGCTCGACGAAATCGCGCGCGACTCCGCCGTCGCGGGTGAAGATGGCCGCGCCGTTGCCGTACTCGTTGGAATTGACCAGCTCGAGAGCCGCCTCGTAAGTGCGCACGCGGACCAGCGCCAGCACAGGCCCGAAAATCTCTTCGCGGTAAATTCTCATTGTGGGCAGCACCGAATCGAAAATCGATCCGCCCATGAAAAATCCGTTCTCGTGTCCCTTGAGGCGAAAGTTGCGGCCGTCCACGACGAGCCTGGCGCCTTCTTTGATCCCGACGTCGATGTAGCCGCTGACGCGATCGTGATGCTGCCGTGTGACCAGCGGTCCCATCTCGACTCCGGGCTCGACGCCGGGACCGATCTTCAGCGCGCGCACGCGCGGCGCCAGCCGCTCCACGAGCGCATCTGCAACGCCGTCGCCGACACACACCGCCACCGATATCGCCATGCATCTCTCGCCCGCAGCGCCGTAGGCCGAGCCGAGCAACGCATCTGTCGTCTGGTCCAGGTCCGCGTCGGGCATCACCACCAGATGGTTCTTCGCGCCACCGAGCGCCTGCACACGCTTGCCGTGCGCCGACGCCGTCCGAAAGATGTGCTCCGCGACCGGCGTGGAGCCGACCGAGCTCACCGCGTCGATTCCCGGATGCTCCAGGATCGCGTCCACCGTTTCCCTGTCGCCGTGCACGACGTTGAAGACGCCGTCGGGCAGCCCCGCTTCCTTGAGCAACTCGGCGAGCATGATCGACGCTGACGGATCGCGCTCCGACGGTTTCAGCACGAACGAGTTCCCGCACGTGATCGCGATCGGAAACATCCACATCGGAACCATCGCGGGAAAATTGAACGGCGTGATGCCCGCCACGACTCCGAGCGGCTGGCGAATCGAGTAGGTGTCAACGCCGGCCGCGACGTTGCCGGAATAT
>DASQHV010000224.1:0-4100 GCA_035631915.1 Candidatus Acidiferrales bacterium
CCTGACCAAGCTGTGGGCGTCGATTCTGCGCAAGAACGAGAGCATGCCGCCGGCGTCGATCCTGTACAACGACCTCGACGTCGCATTGCGAATCGTACGCGACCTGTTCGCCAGCGAGGTCGACCGGCTGTGGTGCGACGATCCCACCACCTACTCGCGCGTTGTGCAGTTCGTGCAGAACTATATGCCGCGGCTGCGCGCGCGCGTGATGCTGCATGACGGACCCGAGCCGCTGTTCGACCGGTTCAACGTCGAGCCGCAGATCGAGCGCGCGCTCGATCGCAAGGTCTGGCTCAAGTCGGGTGGCTACCTGGTCTTCGATCAGGCCGAGGCGCTGACGGCTATCGACGTGAACACCGGCCGCTTCGTCGGCAAGCGCAGCCAGGACGACACCATACTAAAGACCAATCTCGAAGCAGTGGAAGAAGTAGTTAATCAACTGAGACTGCGAAATATCGGCGGAATCATCATTGTCGATTTCATCGACATGGGGCGCGAGGGCGATCGCAAGAAGGTCAGCGACGCGCTGGCGACGGCGCTCAAGCGCGACAAGGCGCGCACCTCGGCGCTCAGGATTTCGGAACTCGGGCTGGTGCAGATGACGCGCAAGCGCACTCGCGAGAGCCTGGAGAAACTGCTGACCGACATGTGCCCGCGATGCGACGGGCGGCGCGTGGTCAAGTCCGTGCCGACAATCGCGGCCGAAGTTCTGCGCGGAATCCAGCGCGAGGCGACGCGCAAGTCGGGCGGCGACATGCTGATCGTCAAACTCAATCCGGAAGTCGCGCGCTATCTCTACGATCACGGCGCCAAGGATCTCGAGACGCTCGAGCAGCGCCTCAATACGAAGATCGTGCTGCGCTCCAACGACAGCATCGTGCCCGGCGCATTCGAGCTCGCGCAGGCGCCCGCCGCCGCGTAGCGCCCCCCTCTTCACCTTTCGCCGTCGCGCCACTATCGTGCGCGCTGTCATGCGCGCGCGATCCACAAAAATATCCGCCGACGAAGCACGCCGCATCGCGCTGGCAGCGCAGGGCTTCGCCGACGCGCGCCCAAGTTCACGGCCCGACGCGCGACACCTGCGGCGCGTGCTCGAACACGTCGGAATACTGCAGATCGACTCGGTCAACGTGCTGGTCCGAGCGCACTACATGCCGTTGTTCTCCCGGCTCGGACCGTACCCGTCGACGCTGCTCGAGAATGCGGCATACGGGCCCCTGCGCCACCGCCAGCTGTTCGAGTATTGGGGGCGGATGGCGTCGCTGCTGCCGGTCGAGCTTCATCCGCTGATGCGATGGCGGATGGAGGATGCGGGGCACAGTGAATGGTGGCATCGCAGGTTCGCCAAGCTCAATCGGCGCCGGCCCGGCTTTCGGCACGCAGTGCTCGCGGAGGTCGCGGCGCGGGGCCCAATCAGTGCGCGCGATCTCAGCAACGGCGGGCCGCGCAGGGGGCCGTGGTGGGGATGGAGCGACGGCAAGATCGCGCTGGAAGGCCTGTTCTTTGCGGGTCAGGTCGCTGTCGCAGCGCGGCGCGGATTCGAGCGGCTGTACGATTTGCCTGAGCGCGTGATTCCCGCCCGCATCCTCGCAACGCCGACGCCGAATCGTGACGATGCGCAGCGCGAGCTGCTGCGAATCGCCGCGCGCGCGATGGGCGTGGCGACTGCGAAGGATCTTTGCGGCTACTTTCGACTCGCGCGCGAGACGGGTGATGCGCGAATCGCGGAGCTGGTCGAGCAGCGCGAACTGATACCGGTCGAGGTCGAGGGATGGGCGCAGCCGGCGTTCGTCGCACGCGGCATACGCTCGCCCCGCAACGTCGGCGCGCGCGCGTTGCTCACGCCGTTCGATTCACTGATTTGGGAGCGCGAGCGCACCGAACGAATCTTCGGCTTCCGCTACCGAATCGAAATCTATACTCCATTGGAGAAGCGCACGCACGGCTACTACGTGCTGCCGTTTCTGCTCGGCGACCGGATGGTCGCGCGCATAGACTTGAAGGCCGATCGCGCGGCAAAAACTCTGGCGGTGCTCGCGGCTCATGCGGAGCCGGGCGTCAATGTCGCCGAGGTGGGCGACGCCCTGATGCGCGAGCTTCAGGCGCTGGCGTCGTGGCTCGGTCTCGAGCGAATCCGTGTGACGCGCCGCGGCAATCTCTCGCGCTCGCTCCGTTCGTGCGAAGCCGCGTGATCGGCACCAGTCACGCAACCTTGAAGTCTGGGCGCAGACTCAAGTTTCCGCGACGGAGGTTGCGGCCGCAATCTGCGCGGCGGCGCTGATTTGCCCGAAGTGAATCCGGCCCAGATCGAATTCCTCCAGCGCCTTGATCATGCTCGTCAGCGCCGCTTTGCAGGTCGGCATGTTCTTGCGCGCCCGCGACAGCGGGTTGCAGCGCGCGACGATGAAATTCTTCAGGTACGGATGCATCAGGCCGCGCTTCTTGCCCTGCGCGACCAGCGCGACCGCCAATTCGTCTGCGCGCTCGACCTGCGCCGCGCGCTCCTCGCGATCTTCCATCGCGTCGCGGATCGGCTTGGCCAGGAAACCGTCGACGCGGCTCAGCAGCGGCGCGAACACACCGCCGGAAAATTTCGGCTTCTTGTCATAGACGATGCCGAGCGTGATGAAGTGCGCGCGCTCGAAGTCGAATGCGAAGTCCTTCTCGGCGGTGCGGGGCTGCTCGGCCAGCCGCGCGCGATACATGCGAATCACTTCCAGCGCCTTGTCGCGCAGGTTGTGCGCCTTCTCGGTGTTCAGCGCCAGGATTTGAAACGCGACCTCGGGCTCCGGAATCACGATCGCGGGAATCATCTTCGCGCCCGACTTTGCGGCCGCCGCGCGGCGATGATTTCCGTTGGGCGTCCAGTAGGTGTCGGCCGAACGCACGGCTACGATCGGCTCGGTGTAGCGGTCGAGCTTCTTCATCACTTCGACCATGCGCTTCAGATGCGTCGGCGAGAGATCGCGCTGATACGGCGTCGGCTGCACCTTTGCAATCGGCAGCATCGCGAACACCTGCCAGTGATCGCCGACCGGCTCCCTGTACGCTGCGAGCGCCGTGCCGCCGTCGGCTTCGATTGCCGCTGCCAGTTCGTTGACCGCATTCGGCACTTTGCCGTCTCTTGGAGATACCGCTAATTCCGCCATGCTGAGGACTTGTAGTGCATCGGCGGGTCGCGCGCCAATGCCAGTAGCGGAACGCAGGACCGTTATGGAGAGTTGGCTCCCGGAGCCGACGGCGGCGGCGCGGCGCTCGACGCCGGTGACGCTTCGTTGACGCCCACGATGTGAAACCGCACCCTCGCTTCCTCGCCCGCCTCGATCGCCCCGAACAACGCTCACGGCACTTTGACGCCGTACTCTTCGTAGTTGAAGGTAACTTCGCCGTCGGCTGCGAGCGTGCCGTCCGCGCCGAGCGCCGCGTGCACCGGCACGGCAATCTGACGCGTTTCGCCGTGAATCGTCAGCGCTCCGTTGACCACCAGCGTACCCTCGTTCGCGCCGGTCGCGACCACGCCGATAACGCTGGTGCTCTCGAATGCGATCGTCGGGTAGCGGTCGGATTCGAGCGACGACTCGGTAACCTTGCGATCGCGCGACGGGCTGTCGCTGCGATAGCTGGTCGCATCGATTGTAATCCTGACCTTGGCGGTGTCCTGGATGTTCGCGGAGTCGCCGCTTACCTCACCCGCGACCACGCGGAAATTTCCGACCGCGCTGCCGCGGAAAATCGCAAAGGGTTCCGCGACGGCGGCGCTAACGGTGCTGCGTTCAGCGTCGATCCTGAATTTCAACGCATCCGCGCGCGCTTCCTGCGGTTGCAACGCCGCTGCGGCGGCAACCGTCGCCGCGACTGCGATCAGGCGCACCCGAAAGTTTCCAGGTCTCTTCCTCAATTCTTCGATTCTCCGTTCATGTCGCCATCAGGCGAACCGCCTTCGCGTGATTGCAACTCCGATCAACGTATAGAGAATGCCGAAGCTGAAGTTCATCGCGGCCGGCCACAGCGCACTCGACGCCGCCAGGTGCCGAATCATGAGATCGTTGAATGCGCGCATCGCCCACGTGGTCGGCAGCCCCAGCGCCACGTCCTGCATC
>DASQHV010000225.1:0-3300 GCA_035631915.1 Candidatus Acidiferrales bacterium
GTTCTGCGTCGGCGCGCCGGTGCGCTCGATAATGTCCGCGGTAAGTTCGAGGAGCCGGCGCACGTTGTCGGGTTCGTCGATGCAGGGATTGATTCCGATCAGCGCGTCGCCGGTTGCGTAGGCCAAGCCCTCGTAAGCCGCCGCGGCGATTCCCGAAAGATCGTCGCGCGGATGATTCGGCTGCAGACGTGTCGAGAGGCGGCCCTGCAGCCCGAGCGTCGTCCGAGCTTTCGTGACGACACGAATTTTGGACGCGATCGTAATCAGATCAAGATTGGTGCACAGCTTGGCGACGGCGGCCGCAATCTCGGCGGTGATGCCCCGGCTGGCAGTGAGAATTCGCTCGCCGGTAGTCGCGTCGGCGAGCAGCCATTCGCGAAATTCGCCGACGGTCTGGTTGCGCACGGCGGCGAAAGCGTCGCGTTCGAGCGCGTCGTCGATCGCGCGCGTCACTTCGTCGCGCTCGTACGGCACCACCGGATTCTCGCGGAGGTCGTTGAGCGTCAGGCCGGCCAGCACCATCTTCGCCGCGATCCGCTCCTGCTCCGAGCGCGCCGCTATGCCCGCCAGCTCGTCGCCGGAACGCGCTTCGTTGGCGCGCGCGAGAACTTCCTTGAGTGTTTTGAATCGGTAGGTCTTGCCAAAGAGGCGGGTCGAAAGTTTCATGCGTCGGTGCCGACGGTTAAAAGTGGAACACGCGAACCGCCGCTATCAGATCGCCGCGCCATTCGATCAGTTCCATCACGTGCTTCGGATTCGCGCCGTCCAGGTTCGAATGACGCCGGTATTCGACCGCAGCTCGGTCGCCCGACTCGACGACTGAAATGATCGCGAAGCGCAACTCCCGGTAGCGCGCGAGTCCGCGCCGCGCGTATTCGGTGATTTCCGCCGGGCCGTGCAGCGTCGTGCGTCCGAGCTCAGGATAGATTTGCGGCACCAGCGCGCTCTCATGGGTCGAGTCGGGCGCGTAGAGCGCTGCGACGCGCGCCGCATCGCGGCTCTCCCACGCCAGTTTCCAGGCCTCGACCCGCGCGCTGACCTCCGCCATCGAATCAAAGTAACGCGCTGGCGCGGCAAGTGGAAACGATTCCGCGGCAGCGGAAGCTTCACGCGCGCGCCGGTACGATCGGCAGCGTCAGGAACGACGCGAACTCGCGATCGTGCCGCACCGTCTGCAGCGCCGGACGCACATCGTCGTCGGTGAACAGCTCGCGCCCGGTATTCGGATTGCAGTCGAAGCGCGGGAAATTCGACGAGCTGACTTCCACGCGAATGCGATGCCCCTTCTGGAACACGTTCGACGTGCTCCACATGTCAATTTTGAACTCCTCGACCTTGCCCGGCGTGAGCAACTCCTGCGCCTCGCGCGACTTACGCCAACGCGCGCGGATAATTCCGTCGGTGAGGTTGATCGCGGTGCCGCACGGGCTGACGTCGACCAGCTTTGCAGTGAAGTCCGTGTCCAGCGCCGACGACGACGCGTACAGCGTCAGCTCGATCGGCCCGGTCACCTCGACGTCGTTGGCCAGCGGCTCGGTCGAGTAGACCAGCACGTCGGCGCGATGCTCGACGCCGCCCTGATCGAATGCGCCGCCCTGCAGAGCGCCCGGGTAGCAGCACAGCCCGCCGCCGACGGTGGGAACGGGATCGAGTGGGTTGTAGAGATACGAGTCCGCGGGCTCCGAGCCCGGGCTCTCGACCGAGAGCGCACCGTCGCCGTACATGCTGTTGGCGCGGCCGCGGCTGTGCAGGTAGTAGGGCCGAAATTCAGTGCCGGGTAGCGGCCACTCTTTCTCGTCGCGCCACTGGTTGATGCCCATCACGAAAATCCGCACCGGCGCTTCATTCCCGCCGCCTTTCCCCTTCAGCCATTGGTCGAAGAAGCGCAGTTGCTGGCCGTCGATATCGACCGAGACCGGGCTCGTGCGGAATCCGAAATCGACCGCGCCGACCAGGTTCTGAAACGGCACCGCATGATTCCACGGCCCGACGATCAGGCGCTGCCCGCCGCGGGCGGCCGACGTCGCGCCGCTCGCGCGCATCCCCATGAAGTTGCGAATCGTGCCGCGCTGGAAGACATCGTACCAGCCGCCGATGTTGAGCGCGGGCACGTCGATCTTCGCGTGATGCTCCTCGATCGACAGCGCCCGCCAGTATGCGTCGTATCCCGGATGCTTTAGCCAGTCGAAAAAATACGGCGCGCCCGCCTGGAACATCGGGAACTTGCTGAGCGGCACGAACTTCATCTTCTCGCGCATCGCGTCGATCGAGCTCATCACCGCGCCCAACTCGCCGACCACCGCCGGATTGCCCTCGCGCTCGCGCAGCAGTCGCGCCGGCGCCAGCGCCGCCATCGTCCAGCTGACGTTGAAGAACAGCGAGAACGCGCCACCCTGGTAAGTCCAGCCGTCGTGGTAGTCGCTCGCGGTGATCGACGGGCACATCGCCTTCAGACTCGGCGGCGCCCCTGTCGCGGCGAGCCATTGCGTGGCGCCCATGTAGGACGCGCCGTAGGTTCCGACCTTGCCGTCTGCCCACGGTTGTCGCGCGGCCCATTCGATCGTGTCGTAGCCGTCGCGCGCCTCGACGGTGAAGCAGTCCCACACGCCGTCCGAGGCGAAGCGGCCGCGGCAATCCTGCACCAGCACGTTGTAACCGGCCTCGGCGGCGCGAATGGCGTCGAGCGTGCCGGTAAACACCATCGGCATCTGCCGGTTGTACGGCGTGCGGTTGAGCAGCACGGGCAGCTTGTCACTGCTGTCGGGACGAAAGAGATCGGCGCGCAGCACGCATCCGTCGCGCATCGGGATTGCGATATTTTTCTCGACCGTGATTCGCGGCATCGGGCACCTCGGCGTTGGTGACGAGTCGAATTCTGAGCCGCTTCTAACCCGCCTGCCGGCGAGTCTTCAAGCCGCGGGCAGGGTTGCCGGGGCATATTCGATTGGACTTCGCCGCAAGTGTAGAATCCTCCGCATGGTGGATGCCGCGCACGCCGACGAACCGATCGAAGTCGCCAAGGCGCTGCTCGCGCTGGGCGCTCAGCTGGAGTCGCAGCGGCGCGACGGGCCAGCGATAGCAGCCTACGACGCCGTTGCAACGCGCTTCGGCGAATTTACCGACGACGCGAAGTTGCAGGAGATGGTGGCGGTCGCGCTGCTCAGGAAGGGGCTGTTTCTCGCGCACCTGGAGCGCCGGCGCGAAGCAATCGCTGTGTTCGAGGGCGTTATCACGCGCTTTGCGGGCGCACGCGACCAACGCTCGCGCAATCACCTGGCGCTGCCGATGTTTCATATTGGC
>DASQHV010000226.1:0-2338 GCA_035631915.1 Candidatus Acidiferrales bacterium
GCCGGGGCTCTTGGTCGGAACGATGAAGCAGGTGATGCCGCGCGGGCTGCCGTCCTTGCCGCTGGTGCGCGCGAACACGAAGTCGTGGGTCGCGACGTGCAGCCCGGTGTTCCACATCTTGGCGCCGGTGATTTTCCACTGATCGCCTTCGCGCACGCCGCGCGTCTCCATCCAGGTTGCGTCGGAGCCGTGATTGGGCTCGGTCAAGCCGAACGCGATACGCATCGAGCCGTCGAGAATTTTCGGGATGAATTCCTTTTTCTGTTTCTCGGTGCCGAAGTCGCGGAACATCAGCACGGTCGGAAGGTTGCCGACGATCGAGCTTTCGTTCTGCAGATCGTTGTGCAGTCCCAGCCCTTTCGCGGCCAGGTACTCGCGGATGATCGCCATGCCGAGGTTGGTGCCGTCCTTGCCGCCATATTCCTTCGGCAGCGCGTAGCGATAGTGCCCCGCCTTGTCGGCGCGCCGCCGCATCTCTCCGAGCAGCGCTTCCCATTCGTGACGCGGCAGACCGTCGCGCTCGAAATCGGTGCGCGCCCATTCGCGGCGATGGTCGAAAAATCGGATGTTGTCGTTCTCGCGTTCGAGCGGCTTGACCTCCTTCTCGATAAAGGCGTCAAGCTCGGCCAGGTAGGCTTTGATATCAGCGGGAATTGTGAAATCCACGACGGTTCTCCTCGAGCGATTGCGTTATCTGCGAGGCGTACCAAACTCCGGATGCGAACGGAAGCGCGCCGGCTATTGCACCGGTGGCTTGGCGAGAAACGCGCGCAGGTGCGCCGCCAGTTCTGCGGGCTTTTCCTCGGGAATGAAGTGGCCGCAGTCCGGAACCGAGCCACCTTCTGAATGGAGCGCCACGCGTCGGAGCGATTCCACGACCAGGTCGCCGCGGCCGCGCGGACCGCCGCCGCCGAGGCCCAGCGTCAGCATCGGGAGCTTGAATCCGGTCGCGAACGTCGCGCGATTGTCGGCCACATCCTTTGGCAGTGCGCGGTAGAAGTTAAATCCCGCGCGCATCGCTCCCGGCTGCGAGTAAGTTCGCACGTATTCCGCGATGTCGGCGTCGTCGAACGCACCCGCCTGGTCGCATCCGTTCATGAAAAACCACTCGAGGTAAAGTCGCTCGCGGCCGTAGGTAAGCGCCTCCGGCAAGTCGGGCACCTGGTGAAACAGATGGTGCCAGCGGGCGCCGCCGCCAATCGCGGCGCCAGCCGGCTGATCGCCGGGAACCCCCACGTCGAGCATGGCAAGGTGCGTCACTTCCTTGGGGTGATCCGCGGCGAGCCGAAATGCGGTCGGCGCGCCCCAGTCATGACCGACGACGGCAAAGCGCGAGTGCCCGAGATGTTCGCGCATCACGAGCCAGATATCGTTGGCGACGGTGACCTTGTCGTAACCCGCTGACGGTCGCGAAGAGTCGCCGAGTCCGCGCATGTCCACGGCCACCACGTCGTACTTGTCCGCCAGCAACGGCATCACGCGTCGCCACTCGTACCAGGTCTGCGGCCAGCCGTGGATCAGCACCACGGGACTGCCCTGCCCCGTCCCCATCGTCACGAAATGGATTCGCACGCCCTTTAGATTCGCATAGTGATGTATGAACTCTGGTGTAGCCATTCATTCCTCGCGGAGATTTCGAGTGACTATCGAACTGATTCGACCGGTCTGAGCGAATAGTCTATTTCGGCACCACATTTCGGATTCGATCTGACATTCGCTCTGCGATCATCACGGTAGTCAAGTGAGTATTCGCCCGAACGATCTCCGGCATTATCGACGCGTCGATCACCCGGAGATTCCGCACGCCGACCACGCGG
Source organism: Candidatus Acidiferrales bacterium (assembly GCA_035631915.1). GTDB lineage: Bacteria > Desulfobacterota > Binatia > Binatales > Binataceae > Binatus. Next base: position 1,818 of record DASQHV010000226.1, read on the forward strand.
CAATCGAGATCGACGACCGAATCCGATCCGTCGGCCGGTCCCATGCGACAGGTGCCCGCGGCGTGTTGCGAGTCGAAGCAGTTCGCGCGCATCCACTCGTCGAGCGCGGCGCCTTCCGGCGCGTCCTGCAAGTCGCCCTGCACCATGAGCATCGGGTTCCCGAATCCGACCGCGTCAGCGACCGATTTGACGATTCGGTGACGCGCGAATTCCTTCAGCCGGCGCATCCCGTCGCGCATCCGCACCATGTCCCGCTCGTCGGTCAGCATCTTGAAGCGGACGTCCGGATCGATGTCGGGCGAGCGCGAAACCAGTTTCAAAGTTCCGCGCGAATAGGTCTGGTACGCGGTCATCCAGATGAAACCGTAGCCGAGCGTTTGATCGCTGTACCCCAGCAGGTTCATCGCGAGCAGGAACATGTCGTTTTCGCCGGCGCCGCCAAGGCCGCTGGGGTAGCGCACGGCGCAGTTGGTATGCCGCGACTCCCGACTGCGTGCGCGAGCTTCGCGCTTCAGCGCCAT
>DASQHV010000227.1:0-6874 GCA_035631915.1 Candidatus Acidiferrales bacterium
CGTCGCGCCATCAGAATTACGGCCTCCAGCGACCTCGCCGTTCCGTCGACTGCGAGACGCAGAAGTACCAGCCCGACTATTTGTTTTAGCAGTACTACTCGCACCGAGCCGCTCGACGCCCCCAGCTTGACCCGCTCGTCAGGGCCGACTCGTCCCAAAGCGACACGCGCCCTGACCCGATTCGACGCTCTCCCGTTTCCGTCTCGTGGTCGAGTCCACACCAATAATCGGCCGCTTCCGTCCTGCGCGCCGTTGAAACCTCGACCTTGGCCGTTGCCAGATTGTCGGCACTCTAGTAGCAAGGTGTTCTGCTCGCCTTATTTGAGCAGCGGCTACGGGGTTCGCGCGGAGTTTATCCAAAATGCCTGCGGTGTCTGCCTCCAACCAGATGCTGGACGCTCTTTTGTCGCCCTACTGTTCTGCAGGGAACCTGCGACGCCTTGGCGGGTCCGATTTGCGCACTGTCGTCGAGTCCGACTACGCGGAAAAGGTTACGAGGAATATTTCGCCCGATAATCTTCGCGACGTGCTCACGGCGGGGCGCAAAATATGGCCGCGGCTCGGCAAGGAACCGATGCAAGCGCGCGGTGCCTGGCCCACTCGCACCGAAGTGGCCAAGCGGCTCGGCGTCCGACTCGCCGAGATTCCGCGCCGCGATGCCATCACGCTGCTGGGCTTCTACTCGCCGGCCGGTCTGCTGAAATCGCCGCGCCCGTTCATCTTCGTCAACAGCGCGCACCATCCGCTCGCGGCGGCCACGGCGTTCTGTCACGAGATCGGACATCATCTGGATACCGTCGTGCGCGACGAGCCGGACCCCCGGCCATCGTACTTCGATTGGGACTACAGCTCGCACCTCGACGACAGCGCCGAGCTGACCGCCGACGCGCTGGTCAGCCTCGCCGCCTACCCGAAGTCACTGGCGCGACGGATGTTCGACACGCACACTTCGCAGCGCCTGATCGGGGCAACCTCGCTTACCAATTCATCGCTGTCGGCAATTCGCACCCACTACAGCCGTAACTACGAGTTTCCGTTTTCACTCTTCCAGCGGAACTCCCGTAACGCATCCTACATCTCCGGCGTAATCCACTATGCCAAACTTCGCTTCGCGCTACTGTTGGAGTTTCGAATATGAAGGATAGCGGTCTCGGCAAACTGGTCCGCAGCAGACGGCGCCAACTCGCGCTCAGCCAGCGGCAGCTCGCCGCGATGGCGGGCGTAAAAGCCAGCCACATCGCCTACATCGAGGGCAATCAGCGGCGCCCGTCAATGAGTTTGCTCGGCAGGCTCGCCGACGTGCTGGGCTTCGACCAGGAGCGATTGCTGCGCCTCTCGCATCCCGAGGCGGCCGCGATGCTCAAGCCGGCGCCGGCGACCAGCCGCGATCGCGCGTGGAAGGAGTTCGCCCGCAACAGGGCCCTCCTCCGTCAACACGCCGTCACCGCGAAGGAGATGGACATCCTGCAGCGCATCCACATGCTCGGCAAGGTGTCCACCCCGCGTCACTTCCTGATCATTCTCAATACGATCCGCCTCTCGATCGACGGCTAACGGTAATCGTCGCGCGGTTTGGAAGCGGCCACGCGCTCGTCCAGGCCGCCGCGGATTCGGATCGATCTGCCGTCATCGGCAATCTCGAGATCCATCTTGAATGCCAGCGCGAGCGACTTGTCCAGCGCCGCGCCGTCGAGCACCAGTGCCTGGGCAATAATTTTCTCGCCGTCGATCGTCTCGGCAAACGGCCACTCGAATTCTCCGCCGATCTTGCGAAAAGTCGCGTAGGGTTTGCTGAGATCCCACGGCTTCACCATCGGAAACACCACCATCGCGAGCGCCCGCCTGAAGCCGAGCACCACCGAGGCGCCGACCCGCGCCACCGTCCCCGCACCCTTCTGCAGCGACCACAGCTCGCCGCCTTCGAACACGCGGCTCGGATCCAGCGCGCTGAGCTCTGGGCACGGGTAAGTCAGCGGAAACTGGTCGAGCGAATGGATGATGAAGCCGGCGAGCATGTCGCGCGGCCGCGGGCTCGATTCGTCGTACACCGCGTAGAGGTCGCCGAACGCCAGGTGAACTTCACCGAGCACCGATCTCTTCTTCTCGCGAAACCCCGCGCCGCGTGTCGCGCGCGCTTCCTCCAGCTTGCGCGCAAATTCCGCCCGCTCGTCGCGACTGGTCAACCGATGCAGTTCCATTTCGTCTTCCCCTTGTCTTGCTGAACCCGCAGCCGTGTGCCGATTCGCGTTGATCCGCGTTCGCCGTTAGTGAGCAGCCATGTCTGGAATTCACCGTCTCGCGACCGAAGAATGGTAGTCTTGGTCGCAAAACTACGCGCCGACAACACTTTTCGTCAACTCAGGAGTGATTATTTGTGAACAAGTTGTCCACAAGTAGTCGCGCCTGCGGCAGCCGCCGGTTAGTTTGAGAATGACACTCGATGAGATATCCGCCGGCCCGATGCGCCCGATTGCGGTCGCGCTCAGTGACCGGCATTCTGGCTATGGGTGCACAGGGGTTTCCGACGGGACGGCGCTTCGGGTCGCCGCGCGGCTGGACCCGAATTTCGTTTGGCACTATTGATGACTACGATGAGTAACGAGCGTCTGTTGTCGCTACGAGACCGCGCGGCGGAGATCCTGCTGAAGCTGCACGAGCTGTGGACCGGCCCACGGACCCCGGAGACCAGCGCCCGCGAGCATGAACTCGGCGCCGAGCTGACTCGCGTCACCGACGCCGCGCGCGCCGAGGATTGCGACGAAGAGACCGACGACGCCGCCCTCCGCCCGAAGTGAGCGCCGACGCTCCCGACAGCCACGCGGCTGGTCGTCACAACCGCCCGAACTGTCAGTGAGTGCCGAGGAATACCAGGACTGCGAAGGCAGCGATCAGCGATGCGAACACCAGCGTGATCGTGATCTTGCGTCGCAGTTGTGTAGTCCGCGGATCGGCTGGCCTGAGGCGGCTCGCGCGACCTTCGAGCCTCACTCGCGACGGCTCGCGCAGGTCATTCATCATTTGCGCCGCGCTCTCGTAGCGTGATTTCGGCGAGCGTTCGATCGCGTGCAGGACTATCTCTTCCAAGTGCGCGTCGAGGTCGGGATCGAACGCGCTCGGCGGATACGGGTCGGTCTCGGTCTTCAACTGCATCAGCCGAAACACGTCGGTGCCGGCATAAGGTAGATGGCCGGTGAGCATTTCGAACAGGATCGTGCCCAAAGCATAGACGTCGCTGCGCTCGTCGCCGCGCTGTCCGGCGGCCTGCTCCGGCGACATGTAGTCGGGAGTCCCGAAGCCCGCCGAGTTTCCGCCGAACGTCAGCCGCTTGGCGAATTTGTCGAGCGCGATTCCGAAGTCCATGATTTTGATCCGATCGTCCGCGGTGATCAGGACATTTTCCGGCTTGAGATCGCGATGTACGACGCCCTCATTGTGGATGTAGATCAGGGCTTCGCAAATTTGCCGCGCATAGTTGAGCGCCGTTTCGGCGGCCAGAGCGCGCCCGCCGCGCATCTTCGATCGCAGTGATTCGCCGTCGACGAATTCCATCGCGATGTAGACGCGGCTCTTGCGCCGCGGCGTGAGAATCTTGACCAGATTGGGATGCTCCAGGCGCTGGCCCAACCGTTCCTCGCGCATGAAGCGGCCGTGGAAAACGACGTCCTTCTCGAACTGTGAATGGGGAACCTTCAGCACCACCGGACGCCCGGACTCGTCGTCATTCGCCTCGAAGATCGAGGCCATCCCGCTGCGCGCCAGCAGATCGACCAGCCGGTACTGGTCGAGTCGATCGCCTACGCTGAGCTCGCGCATCTTGCGGTCTCGTCACTCGCCGCCCGTCGTCATGAGCGGCCGCCAAGCAGTCCGCGCAACCGTTCGCGCATCCGGGCCGGCCTCGCAGCGACCTCGTGCGACGTCGGCCCAATCATCTTGAAGAACGCGCAGGTCAGGTTGTCGGCGGAACCGCGCTCGTTGGCCGTATCGATCAGGCGGCGGCACGCCGCTTCGGCAGCCAGATCGCGCGTCAGCAATTCGAGTTCGCTGTCGCGCAGTACATTGTATAGCCCGTCGCTGCAGACGATTACGCGGTCGCCCTGCATCAGCGGCATCGAGATCTTCGCGATCGAGACGATCAGCTCGTGCCCGATGTTGCGCAGCAGAAGCGCGCTCTCCGGATGCTCCCGCGCGCTGTCGGCCGTCATGAACCCGCGCCTGATTTGTTCCGCGACCATCGTATGGTCCTGCGATATCTGCGTGATCTTGCCGCGCCGCGCAAGGTAGAGCCGGCAATCGCCGACGTGCGCGGCGTTGAGCACGCCCCGCTCGACGGCCACCGCCGTCAGGGTCGTCGCCATGCGGCGCAACTCCGGCACAGAAAACGCCTTACTGTACACTTCGACGTTGGCGCGCTGCACCGCTCGATAGAGCCGCTTCGCCGCGCCCCACTCCACCGGGCTTTCGCGAAAGGCCTGCATCGTGGCCTCGACCGCGAGCGCGCTGGCGACCTCGCCGCCCTCGAATCCGCCGACACCGTCGGCCACCGCGAACAGCGCGACACCCGATTCGTCGACGTAACGGCCGCAGGAGTCTTCGTTCTTGTCCCGTTCGGTGCCGGGATCGGAGAGCAGCGAGAGATCGAAAAATGCCTGGTCCATCGAAGGCGCTTGGGAGTCGGGGTACCAAGAGAACAGCTGAGTCATCTATTCAGTCGTTCACGCACGCGGGCCTGGATTGCGACGCGCGCGTGCAGATGAAAGCGAGCGAGCCGGCTCATCTGGATCTATGAGTCCGGCCCGCTCCACACAACTTGCATTGATGGGCGTCTATGCCACCTGCTTCTTTTTGCTGGTCCGCGCGAAAGTGCGCCGGCCAATTGGCACCTCGTCGATCGTCTTCGGCGCGCCGTCGTCGCCGGTGACCACATACTCCGGATAGGCGGGGTAGCCGTGTTCGTGGAGATCGAGACCTTCGATTTCGCCTTCGGTCGAGATGCGCAGGGTGCCGGTCGCTTTGACCGCGTACATCAAAGCCATCGAAGCAACGAACGTCGCGATGGTTATCGAGAAGCTGCCGATCATCTGCGCCTTCAGCACGCCAAGTCCGCCGCCATAGAACAGTCCCGTCACGACCGAACTGACGTCGGCGCCGGTCGCCGTGGGAGCGCCGTACTTGCCCGCAGCGAACAGCCCGAGCGAGAGCGTGCCCCAGATTCCGGCGAACGCATGCACCGGCACCGCGCCGATCGGATCGTCGATACGCAGGTACTCGAGCAGGTCGATTCCCCACACCACGACGAATCCCGCGACGATTCCGAGCAGGAACGCGCCCTCAGGATCGACCCAATAACAGGGGCACGTGATCGCGACCAAACCGGCCAGGAAGCCGTTGACCGTCAGCGCCAGGTCCCACTTTCCGCCGGTCTTGTAATACGAGTAGCAGAGAGCGGTCAGACCCGCCGAGCACGCCGCGATCGTCGTGTTGAAGGAGACGCGGCCGATACCCTGTGCGTCGAGCGCGGACAGCGTGCTGCCGGGGTTGAAGCCGTACCAGCCGAACCACAGGATTAGTCCGCCGGTCGCGCCGATGATCAAATCGTGCGGCTTCATCGGAGCGCCGCCGTCGCGCTTGAACACGCGGCCCAACCGGGGTCCCAGCGCGATTGCGCCCGCCAGCGAGATCACGCCGCCGATCGTGTGTACGACGGTCGAGCCCGCGAAGTCATGGAACGATACCGGCGCCATCACCGCGAGCCATCCGTCCGGGCCCCACGCCCAGTGACCGATGATCGGGTAGATGAAGCCGGTGACGCCGACGCTGTACAGCAGGGCGCCGACAAATCCGCAGCGTCCGATCATCGCACCCGACGTAACGGTCGAGCAGGTGTCAGCGAACGCATACTGGAAGACCCAGTACGCGAGCAGCGGCACACCAGTAGTCCCGTAAGTCGGCGCGAGTCCGTGCAGCATGAAGCCGGTGGTGCCAATCCACGGCGTTCCCGGTTCGAACATGAAGGCGAAACCCCACAGCCAGAAGGTCACGCCGCAGATGCAGGTGTCGGCGATACCCTCGACCATGATGTTGACGGTCTCGCGCGAGCGCGCGAAGCCCGACTCCAGCATCACGAAACCGACCTGCATGCAGAACACCAGGTACGCCGCAACCAGGGTCCACACCGTATTGATGGCGTTAATGTGGGCCGGAATCTCCGGCGCCGCGTCGGCGGCAGTAGCGTCTCCCGCCATGAACCATCGCGTCATCAGCGAGAGCACGATCGCAAGTCCAATCATCTTGCCCGCCAGCAAGCCGAAGGCGTTGCGTCGGATGATCGGGTCTCTCAGCTTTTCGCGCCAAAGCGCAAATCCATGAATCATTGTCTCCTCTCTTCTGCGTTCGTCTGAAATTTGATCTTCAACCGCACCTCAGCATCGACGACGTCGGTGCCGATCCCGACCTGACGACTGCTGCAATTTGCAATGCTCGTGCCTGCAAATCGCAGTCAGCGTCGCGGATGCGGCGCGCTAACAAAAGAGCTAGGAGAACGAACGACTTTCGAGACAGATCGACGACTGAGCAGCCCCACTCCAAGCTGCCGTCATCAACGCGGCGCGTAAACACGATGCTCAAGAAAGCAGCCGTGCCTGCGCAAGCGGCAGAAATCCGCGCCTCGACGAGCAGCCGGCCATTCGTCGACACGCGACTAATTCAGGTCGTATCGCTCGATCCGGCGCGAGCGGACGGATCGTGAGATTCGCGGCAACATACTCGTCACAGCGGCGTAGATTCTATCGGGCTATGTGTCGCTGGAGACCACGGGCGCTTCGAAATAGAATTTTCCCGGAATGGGTTCACGTCGATGAGAGAAGACTCGCGTCCG
>DASQHV010000228.1:0-3009 GCA_035631915.1 Candidatus Acidiferrales bacterium
ATTTCCGACGGCGAAATCGTGGTCGTCGGCGGAATCATGGAACACGTCGAACACGCTGGGATCCATTCGGGAGACAGCGCCTGCGCGCTTCCGCCCACCACGTTGAGCGCCGCACTCCAGCGCGAGCTGACGCGACAGACCAAGATGCTGGCGCGCGAGTTGGGCGTGGTCGGGTTGATCAACATTCAATTCGCGATCTTCGACGGCGACGTTTACATCCTCGAGGTGAATCCGCGCGCGTCGCGAACGATTCCGTTCGTCAGCAAAGCGATCGGCGTCCCGCTGGCGAAATATGCCGCGCTCGTTATGGCGGGAAAGAAGCTGAGCGAAATTGGCTTCACCACTGAACGAGTGCCGTCGCATGTCGCGGTCAAAGAGTCAGTATTTCCGTTCGGAAAATTCCCGGGCGTCGACACAATCCTGGGGCCGGAAATGAAATCGACCGGCGAAGTGATGGGAATCGACTCGACGTTCGCGATGGCCTTCGCGAAAGCGGAACTCGCTGCGTCGTCGAACCTGCCTGACGCGGGGCGCGTGTTTGTGAGCGTTCGCGACGACGACAAGCGTCAGCTGGAGCCGATTGCCCGCGGCCTGGTCGCGATGGGGTTCGAGCTGATCGCGACCGAGGGCACCTCGCGCTGGATCAAAGCACTGGGTCTCAAATGCGAACGCGTCAACAAGGTGCTTCAAGGCAGCCCGCACGTCGTGGATGCGATGAAGGGCGGGCGCATCGCGATGGTGATCAACACGCCCGACGCGAGCGGCACCAGGGATTCATTTTCGATTCGGCGCACCGCGCTTGAACTTCGGCTGCCGTACTTCACGACGATGGCCGGCGCAAAGGCCGCCGTCGAGGGAATCGAGGCGCTAAAGATCCAACCGTTCAAGGTGCGCGCATTGCAGGATTACCATCGCGGCTAGCCGTTTCGCGCACGGAGTACGATGCCGACAGACGCGCGGGAACCGCTCGCAGAGCCACTTCGACTCGCGAGCCCCGTTGCCGGGATGCCCGGGATCGGCCCCAAGCGCGCAGCAGTGCTGGCAGAGCGCGGAATCGTAACCGCGAGCGATCTGATATTCCATCTCCCAACGCGCTATCAGAACTGGCGTGAACGCACCCCGGCTGGCGATTTGCAGCTGGGAAAGATTGCGGTCGTCGAGGGCGAGCTCGGGAAAATTGCTGAGCGGCCGATGCGGGGATCGCGTTGGCGAAGCCTCGCGAGCGGATGGCTCAAAGCCGACGGCCGGCAGATTCGCGTCGTGTGGTTCAACCTGCCGGCGTACATGCGCGGGTATCTGCCCGGCGGCGAACGGGTCCTGGTTCGCGGACGTGTGGGCGCGGGCGCCGACGACGGAATCGAGATCGTCCAGCCGGAGGTGCACCCGCTCTCGCAGGGAGAGCCGAAACCGATCAAGCCTGTTTACCGACTCCCCGCCATCGTCGGACAGCGTCTGTTTGCATCGCTGGTGGCGCGAGCGCTCGACAACGTCGGCGCTTCGATTCGCGGCTCGCTACCCGCTGAGTTACGCGTCGACGTCCCGTCCGTACGAGAAGCGTTAGCCTTCCTTCACGATCCCCCGGCCGATGCCGACTTCGACGCGCTCGCACGCTGCGATTCGCCGGGGCATCGCGCACTCGCCTTCGACGAGTTGTTTGCATTCGAGCTGGCGCTCTCCATCGAAAGAGCCCGCAGCGAGCGTCGGGCTGGAATCGCACTCGACTGTGCGCCGAGTCTCAGCGCGCGCATGGTGCGCGACCTCCCATTCAAATTCACCGCATCCCAGTCGCGCGCAATAGACGAGGTCGATGCAGACTTGGCGCGCCCCGGACAGATGAACCGGATGCTGATGGGCGATGTGGGCAGCGGCAAAACTCTGGTCGCGTTCTGGGCGATGCTCCGCGCGATCGAGAGCGGTCACCAAGCGGCGATGATGGCGCCGACGGACTTGCTCGCTGAGCAGCACTACCGAGCGTTCGAGCGTACCTGCGGACGCCTGGGAGTTCGCGCCAGTTTGCTGACGGGAAGGGTCACGGGCGCTGCGCGCACCGAAATAATTCGCGGCCTGGCGCGTGGAGACGTTGCCGCGGTGTTCGGAACTCAGGCGCTAATCCAGGAGCGCGTGAAGATTCGCGATCTCGGGCTCGGTGTGATCGACGAGCAGCATCGATTCGGGGTCTTCGATCGCGCGAAGATGAAGGCGCTCGGGCCGCGGGCGAATCTCCTCATGATGACTGCGACCCCGATTCCGCGGAGCCTGGCGATGAGCCTGTTCGCGAATCTTGCGGTCTCGTTTCTCGACGAACTGCCGCCGGGCCGCACGCCGATTGCGACCGAGGTGTGCGGTGAAGACGATTTGGCGCGCGTACACGCCGAGCTTCGCGACGAGATCGCAGCCGGTGGACGAGCCTACTACGTCGTGCCGTTCGTCGAGGGCGAGGACGACGAGGCCAAGTCGGTGTCCGCGACGGCGGCGCGGCTTGCGAAGGGAGTTCTCCGTAATGCGAGGATTGGCGCGATGCATGGCCGCAGTGGCGCCGTCGAGAAAGATCGCGTGATGCGCGCGTTTCGCGACGGCGAGATCGATCTCCTGGTCAGCACCACCGTAGTCGAAGTCGGAATCGACGTTCCGGAAGCGACCGCGATCGTGATTGACGCCGCGGAGCGTTACGGATTGGCGCAATTGCATCAGTTGCGCGGCAGAGTAGGGCGGGGTGCGCGGGCATCGCGATGCTACCTGGTGGCATCACGCGATGCCGACGGGGCGTCGACTGCGCGACTTACAGTGATGCGCGACTGCACTACCGGCGCCGCCGTGGCTGAAGCTGATTTGCAGATGCGCGGGCCTGGCGATCTCCTGGGCTCGCGACAGGCGGGTGCGCTGCCGCTCCGATTCGTTGGCTGGATTCGCGACCCTCGGACGATTGAGCGCGCCCGTCTGCTGGCCGAGGAATGGCTTCGGCGCGACCCGACGCTGAGCGCTGCGGCGTCGGACGGCGCACGCGCGGCA